>NZ_JBFULD010000151.1:0-9751 GCF_056400505.1 Terrabacter sp. P5_B1 | reverse complement strand
GACCGGCAGGTGCGCGGCGAGCTGCTGCGCCGCCTGCGCGACGCGCACGCGGCGCTGCCCCTCGCGCGCCTCGAGGACTCGGCCGACGACCGTGCGCAGGTCATGCGCTGCCTCGACTCGCTCGTCGCCGACGGGCTGGTCGAGCCCTTGTCCCGAAACTGGTTCGCGCTCCCCTCCTGACCCCGCCCGTCAATCCCAGTCGAGTGCCCACTTCCCACGCCGCCCGGCGGAGGGGTGGCGAGGATCCAAGTCGAGTGCCCACTTCCCGACGCCGCCCGGCGGGTGGGGAACTGTGCACTCGACCGTGGGCTGGCCCAGACGCAGTCAGAGGTTGCCGAGAACGGACTGCACGTCGATAGTGATGACCACGCGCTCGGGGTTGGGCCGCGGCTCGCGGTAGCGGACGGCATACCTCTGCACGGCGTCGGCGACGGAGGCCGGGTCGTCGAGGATGCGCGCGGTGCCCTGGAGGGAGAGCCAGTGGCGCCCGTCGACCTGGCACAACACCGCGGGGCAACCTGCCCCCGCGTTGCGGGCCTTGCGGCTGGTGCGGCTCGTGATGACGCGGGCGACCGACGCCTCCGTGTCCCAGGTGAAGCCGACCGGAACGACGTGCGGCGAGCCGTCGGGGCGCAGGGTCGTCAGCGTCGCGAGGTGACGCACCGCCATGAACTGGAGCGCTTCCGCGGACAGGTCACGGGGGAGGGTCGCCACGCGGGTCAGACTATGAGGCTCAGGGCCATGACGAGCACGAACCCGACCACGGAGATGACCGTCTCCATGACCGACCACGACTTGATCGTCTCGCCGACGGTCAGCCCGAAGTACTCCTTGACGAGCCAGAAGCCAGCGTCGTTGACGTGACTGAAGAAGAGCGAGCCGCAGCCGATCGCGAGGACGAGCAGCGCGAGATGGCTCGAGGTCAGCGTCGACGCGAGCGGGCCGACGATGCCGGCGGCCGTGATGGTCGCGACGGTGGCTGAGCCCGTGCCGAGTCGGATGAGGACGGCGACGAGCCAGCCGAGGAGGAGCACCGACAGGTTGACGCCGGTGGCCCAGTCCTTGATGACGTTGCCGACACCCGCGTCGACGAGCGTCTGCTTGAAGCCACCTCCCGCCGCGACGATGAGGATGATGCCGGCGACACCGGGCAGGCTCGCGCCCAGGCTGTCGCTGGCCTGGATCCGCGTCATCCCGGAGGCGAGACCGAGCCGGAAGTAGCAGAAGATGACGGCGACGAGGAGGGCCACGATCGGGGTGCCGATGACATCGGAGACCTGACGGACGCCGCTCCCCTTGTCCGACACGGCCAGCTTGGCGATGGCGTCGATGAGCATGAGCGCCACCGGGAGGGTGATCGCCACGATGGCCGAGCCGAAGCCGACGCGGCGGCGCCCGGGCTCGAGGGGGGCCTCGAGCTCCTCGAGGTTCTCGAAGCGACCTCCGGCCGCAGCACGCGACGGCGGCGTCGTGCCGTGCGGGCGATCCGCGACGGCCACACCGCCCACGCCCGCCGACACAGGGGTGCCGACGAACGTGTCGACGTACTTGGGCACCCAGCGGTCGACGAACCGTGCGAGCACCGGACCGGCGACGATGACGGTCGGGATGGCGATGAGGATGCCGTAGAGCAGGGTGAGACCGAGGTCTGCATGGAGCAGACCGATCGCGGTCAGCGGACCGGGGTGCGGTGGCACCAGGCCGTGCAGCACCGAGAGACCGGCGAGGGCCGGGATGCCGACCTTCATCACCGAGAGGCCGGTCTTGCGGGCCACGAGGATGACGACCGGCACGAGCAGCACCACGCCGACCTCGAAGAAGAGGGGAAGGCCGAGGATCGCCGCGATGACGGCCATCATCCACGGCAGGCCGCCCGGCCCGACCCGCCCGACGAGCGTCGAGACGATGCGGTTCGCGCCCCCGGAGTCCTCGAGCATCTTGCCGATCATCGCCCCGAGGGCGATGAGCACGCCCACCGCGCCGGCGGTCGACCCGAAGCCGGCGATGAAGCTGGTGACGATGTCGTTGGGCGGCATGGTCGCCACCGCGCCCAGCACGGCGGACCCGAGCATGAGCGCCAGGAAGGGGTGCAGCTTGACGAGGGTGATGAGCAGCACGACCGAGAGGATGCCGAGCAGGCACGCCACGACGAGCTGCGCGTTCCCGGCATACGGCTCCTTGGCGGCCGCGCCGGCAAGGCTCGTGAGGGCGGGATCCAGTCCTGACGGAAGCGTGGTCAAGGTGGTGAGTGTCATGCGGTGGGGTCCTTCCTGAGTCCGAGGGCATGCAGGGATCGGGAGAGCACCTCGGCCGCGGTGCCCTCGTTGGTGACCGAGACCCCGGGCTCGTCGGCAGCGAGGGGCTCGAGAGTCGCGAGCTGGCTGGGCAGGAGCGAGGCCGGCATGTAGTGACCGGGTCGGTGCTCCATGCGGTCCTGGATGACCTCGCTCGGCGCCTCGACGTGGAGGAAACGCACGTGGGGACGGCCCCGGCGAAGGAGGTCCCGGTAGACGCGCCGCAGCGCCGAGCACGTGACGACGGCAGACTCGCCGGCCTCCTCCTTGCCGCTGATCCAGTCGCCGATGGACTCGAGCCACGGCCAGCGGTCGTCGTCGGTGAGCGGTTGGCCGCTGTGCATCTTCGCGACGTTGGCGTCGGAGTGGAACGCGTCTCCCTCGGCGAACTCCCAGCCCATCACCGTCGAGATGCCCTTGGCGACCGTGCTCTTGCCGCTGCCGCTGACACCCATGACGATGACGACGTCGGGTTGCGGTGGTGAAGCGGATGACGGGTCGTCCACGAAGTCCGGCATATACGGAACGTACTCCCGTTGAAGACCGTCCCGCTCGCCGGTAGCGTGGCCCCTTGTGCCTGCCCTCGTCCGTCCGTCGTGAGGACCTTCTGGCTGCTCGCTCGAGCCGGCTTCAGGAGGCACTCGACGTACCGACTGGCGCTCGTGGCCGGGATGACGACGAACTCCGTGTTCGGCATCATCCGGGCCTCGATCCTGCTCGCGGCGCTCGCCTCGGCCGGCACATCCATCGGGGGCTACGACGCCCCGACGGCGATCGCCTTCGTCTGGTGGGGCCAGGCGCTGCTCGGCACGGTCAACCTGTGGGGCTTCGCCGAGGTCAAGGACCGCGTGCGCACGGGTGACATCGCCGTCGACTTCCTCAGGCCGATCGACCCCCAGCTCGCTTACCTCGCAGGCGATCTCGGCCGCGCCGGCATCAATCTCCTCGGTCGCGGCCTGCCGGCGATCCTGCTCGGGGCGCTCCTCTTCGACATGGCGCCGCCGCCCTCAGCGGTCAGCTGGGCAGCGGGGGCCGTCTCGGTGCTGCTGGCGGTCGTCGTCGCGTTCGCCGGCAACTTCGTCATCAACCTGCTCGCGTTCTGGCTCGTCGAGATCCGCGGCATCATGCTGCTGTGGATGATCACGGGCGGCCTGCTCTGCGGGCTCTACCTGCCGGTGCCGTGGTTCCCCGACTGGCTGCGCACCGTCGCCCACTGGTCGCCGTTCCCGTCGATGCTGCAGAATCCCATCGACATCCTCGCCGGACGCGTCGTCGGGTCCGACATCGCCTCGGCGGTCGCCGTGCAGGTCTTCTGGGCGCTCGCGCTGCTCGGGCTGGGGCACCTCGTGCTCCGCGCCGGCCGTCGTCGCCTGGAGGTGCAGGGTGGCTGACCTGACGCTGGCCGAGCGGCTGCGCCCCTACCGGGTGCTGCTCGCCTCCCGCGCCCGGGCGCAGATGCAGTACCGCCCCTCGTTCGTCACCGACATCCTCGGCACCGTCGGTGTCGGCCTGGCCGAGTTCGCCGAGGTGTGGATCATCTTCCACAACGTCGACGTCCTCGGCGGGCTCGACTTCACGGCAGCGCTGCTCGTCTTCGCGCTGTCCAACGTGGCGTTCTCGCTCGCCGACATGTTCGTCGGACACCTCGACCAGCTGCCGCGTTACATCCGGGCCGGCCAGGTCGAAGCCTTCTACGTCCGCCCCCTCCCGCTCCTCGCCCAGCTCATGACGAGCGACCTGTCGCTGCGACGGATCGGGCGCCTGAGCGTCGCACTCGTCGTGCTCACCTTTGCACTGACGAGGGCGGACATCGACTGGTCGGCGGCCACCGTCGCGCTCATCGTCCTGACGGTCGTCAGCGGCACCGCGATCTTCTCGGCCCTGTTCACCGCCGCGGGCGGTCTGCAGTTCTTCCTCGTCGACGGATCGGAGTTCACCAACGCCTTCACCTATGGGGGGTCGTATGCCGCCCAGCAGAGCCAGCAGGTCTTCCCCGACCCGCTGCGCATCTTCTGGATGTTCGTCGTGCCGACCGCCTTCGTCGCCTACATCCCGGCCGTGGCCATCCTCGACCTGCCGGGAGACCCTCTCGCGCCCCACTGGCTGGCGTGGTGCACGCCACTGGCAGCCCTGCTGGCCTGGGGCATCGCCGGCCTCTGCTGGAGGCTCGGGACCCGTCACTACCAAGGAGCCGGCGGATGAGCATCGATAGCGCCATCATCGAGACGCGCGACCTCGTGCGCGAGTTCAGGAAGACCCGTGCCGTCGACCGGATGACCTTCTCGGTCGCACCCCGTGAGGCGGTTGGCTACATCGGCGCCAACGGTGCCGGCAAGTCGACGACGATCAAGATGCTGACCGGCATCCTCAAGCCGACTGCCGGACACGTGCGCACGTGCGGGCTGGACCCCATGCGTCAGCGGGTCGAGGTGGCACGGAGGGTCGGCGTCGTCTTCGGCCAGCGCTCGCAGCTGTGGTGGGACCTGCCGCTGCGCGACTCGTTCGCCATCCTCGGGGCGATCCACCGCCTCGACGAGGCGGCCACGCGGGCGCGCACCGACCTGCTCGTCGAGCAGCTCGAGATGGGTCCCCAGCTCGGCACGCCGGTGCGTTCCCTGTCGCTCGGGCAGCGGATGCGGGCCGAGATCGCGGCCGCGCTCCTGCACTCCCCGGAGCTGCTCATCCTCGACGAGCCGACGATCGGTCTCGACGTGCTCTCGAAGCAGCGGCTGCGCGAGTTCCTCGTCGCCGAGCGACGAGAGCGGGGCACCACCCTGCTGCTGACGACGCACGACATGGGCGACATCGAGCGGCTCTGCGACCGGGTCCTCGTCGTCGACCACGGGCGGCTCGCCTTCGACGGCACCCTGACGGGCCTGGCCGGGACGGTCGGGGTGCAGCGCGTCCTCGTCATCGACCTCGCCGCGCCGACGGCCGACCTCGACGACGTGCCCGGCGCGACCCTCGTCGAGAGCGAGTCCGATGGCCTGCGCCAGCGCCTTGCCTTCGATGCCGAAGCGACGACCGTTGCGGCGGTGCTCGCCCACGTGTCGTCGCGCCACGAGGTGCGTGACCTGACGATCGAGGAGCCGGACATCGAGGACGTCGTCCGTCGCATCTATGCCGCGTCGGGACGCGCCTGACGCCGTCCCCTGAGGCGTCGAGAACTGAGCACTCGACCGGGTCGACGGCAGGAACCGGTCGAGTGCCCATTTCCCTGCGTCGGGAACTGAGCACTCGACGCGGTCGACGGCAGGAAACCAGTCGAGTGCCCATTTCCCTGCGTCGGGACTGGCTCTCAGTCCTGGGCAGCCACTGAGCGGGCCAGCAGGCGGGTCGTCGAGACGAGGACGGCGACGAGCACGACAGTCGCGAACACGACGAGCACCGCAGGCGCCGGGAAGAACGTCACGGCGAGGCCGGCCGCGACGACGGGGATCGTGATCCCCGCGTAGGCGGCGAGGAACATGCCGGCGAGCGTCTCGCCGCGGTGCTCCGGCGACGAGACGGTCGCCGCCGTCGTGATCGCGACGTTGAAGACGAGGCCGACACCGGCTCCGGCGACGACGCCGGCGAGCGCGAAGAGCGGGAGGGACGTGGTCCAGGCCCCGACGGCGACGAGGACGAGGCCGACCGACATCGACGCCATGCCGGCGCGCAGCCGCTCGGGCACCTCGCGGGAGCCGAGCACGATCTGCGACAGCGTGGACGCCCCGATGACGCCGAAGACGATGGACCCCGTGAGCAGTCGCGAGTGGAGGCCGAGCGTGCCGCCGACGAAGCTGGCCGTGAGGGAGGTGAACACACCCAGCACGGAGAAGGCTGCGGCGGCAGCCACCGCAGCGGCCGAGAAGTGCGGTCGCGCGGCCGGCTCCACGCTGACGCGCTGCGGTCGGTAGGCCGGGCGCACGGCCGGCCGGTCGACGGTCTCGGGAGCGAGCAGCAGCGCCGGGAACGCCAGCGCGAGCAGGACGACCCAGACGGCATACGGCACGGTGAGGGGGTGGGGCAGGAACTGTGTCAGCAGCCCGGCGACGAGGGGACCGAGCGCGAGCCCGCCGGTGTTGACGGCGCCCGCGACGACCGACGTGAAGCGTCCGTCGGCGTCGGGGCGGCCGACGGCGTGCAGCTCGGCCAGGTGGGCCGTGGCGGTGGCCGTGACGGCGCCGATGCCGAGGCCGCAGAGGAACCGGGCCACGAGCAGGCTGGCCGTGTCCTGGAGCACGACGAACATCACCGCGCTGACGAGCTCGACGGCCGTGGCGGCAAGGAGCACGCGGCGGCGGCCGAGGTAGTCGCTGACGTGGCCGGCGAGGTACAGGCCGCCCATGACGCCGACGCCGTAGGCCGCGAAGATCAGCGTGATGACGAAGGTCGGGAAGCCGTCGAGCCGCTGGTAGAGCGGGTAGAGCGGAGTGGGCAGCGTGGTGAACGCCATGAGCACGGTGAACGCGCCGACGACGACCCAGAAGCCGCGGCGGTGGCGTGCTCTGCGTGCGTCGTCATGGGAGGCGCGCTCGAGGTGGTCGCTCGTCATCGTCATGGGACCAGCGTGCGCCTCGGCATTGATCGTGTCCAACGAGCATTATCGGTCACATCCATCGATGAGATCGATGGATGATGAAGCATGGACACCCGGCATCTCGAGTACTTCGTCGCGGTCGCCGAGGAGCTGAGCTTCACGCGCGCCGCCGAGCGGCTCCAAGCGGTCCAGTCGACCGTCTCGTCCGGCATCGCGGTGCTCGAGCGCGATGTCGGGACGGCACTGTTCATCCGTTCGACCCGGCACGTCGCGCTCACCCGCGCCGGCAGCGACCTGCTGCCCCGTGCCCGGACGGCGCTGGAGGCCGTCAGCCAGATGCGTAGCGCCGGTGCGGTGGCGTCCGGCGGCGTGACCGGCGCGATCCGGGTCGGGATGCTGACCAACCTCGAGTTCCTCGGCCTGCCCGCGGTCTTCGGCGCCTTCCACCGGACGCACCCGGGAGTCGCGCTGTCGATGCGGACGTCGCCGCGCGGCTCGACCGGCCTCGTGGACGACGTGCGCCGCTCGCGCGTCGACGTCGCCTTCTGCGGCCTCGCGCTCGACGACCTCACCGGTGTCCACACCCAGGTGCTGAGCCGCCAGCCGTTCGTCGCCCTGCTGCCGTCGGGGCACGCCTTGGCGACCCGGCCGTCCGTCGCGCTGGCCGACCTCCTCACTGAGGACTTCGTCGAGATGCCGCCGGGCTTCGGCAACCGCAAGGTCGTGGACGACTGGCTCCGGTCCGCGGACTTACGACGCCGGGTCACGGTCGAGGTGCCCGACCTGTCGACGGTGCCCGCCTACGTCGCGGCCGGCCTCGGGGTGGCCGTGGTCCCCGAGCAGACCGCAGCCGCCGACACCGGCGCCGACACCGAGGCTGACGGGGTTGTCGTCGTCCCCCTCGTCGAGGAGCTGGTCTGGGAGCTGTCGGTCATCGCCCGGACCGACGGGCGGTCCCCGGCGGTCGACGCGCTGCTGGCGCACCTTGCAGCACACGTCCCACATCGGGCGTGACCTGACCTCGGCGTTTCGGGAAGCCCGGGACGCCGGACCAGTCGCCGGACCAGTCCTGTCGACGATCAGAGGGTGCGCAGCATCCGGGTGTTGCCCAAGGTGTTGGGTTTGACGCGCTCGAGGTCGAGGAACTCGGCGACCCCCTCGTCGTAGGAGCGCAGCAGCTCGGCATAGACGTCCATCGGGACGGCCTGGCCCTCGATGACCTCGAACCCGTGGCGCACGAAGAAGTCCGTCTCGAACGTCAGGCAGAAGAGCCGCTCGACGCCGATCTCGCGCGCGTCCTCGACCAGCGTCTCGAGCAGGCGACCGCCGAGGCCGGTGCCGAGCTGGTCGGGCGCGACGGCCAGGGTGCGGACCTCGGCGAGGTCCTCCCACATGACGTGGAGGGCCCCGCAGCCGACGACCCGTCCGTCGAGGTCGGCGACCCGGAACTCCTGGAGGCTCTCGAAGTAGGTCACGGCCTCCTTGCTGACGAGCACCCGGCGCTCGGCGAGCGGGGCCACGAGGGCCCGGATGGCGCGGACGTCGGCCGTGCGGGCGCGCCGGATCACGGGAGTGCCGCCACTCACGAGAGGTTCCCGTCGCGGAAGTCGGCGAAGAGGCCGTGAGCCTCGGTCCCGAGCACGACGATCGACTGCTGGCCGGCCCACCCGGTGGGCCCCCTGGCGACGCCGTGCCCGAACTTCGTAGGGTTGAGCAGCTCGAGGCCGGCGACATAGGTCAGCACCTGCTCGGCCGACAGGTTGGTCTTGACGACCTTGCTCGCGTTCGAGAGCACACCGGGGATGGCGGTCGGCCCCGCCAGCTTGGCCTGAATCCCGACCGCGAGGATGAGCTCAGCCTGGTGGCGTGAGCGCCCGAAGTCGCCGTCGGGCAGCGTGTGGCGCTCGCGCGCGTAGGCGAGGGCCTGGGTGCCGGTGAGGTGCTGGGGGCCAGCCTTGATGATGATGCCGGCGTGTGACGCGTTGACCGTCTGCGGGACGACGATGGGGATGCCGCCCTGCTCGTCGACGACGTGGGTGAAGCCGGTGAAGCCGGTGACGACGTAGCCCTCGATGGGCAGCCCGGTTGCGGAGCGGACTGTGTTGAGCTCGGCCTGTGGGCCGCCGAAGACCATCGCCGAGTTGATCTTGCCCTTGCCGCCCGTGGCGAGCGGAACCCACGAGTCGCGGGCGATGCCCATGACGCCGCCGCCCCCGCGCCCGTCGGACCCGACCACCTGGAGGCTGTCGGCGCGGGTGTGGCTCAGGTCCTCACCCGGGCGCGCATCGGACCCGATGCCGAGCACCCAGCGTGGGCCGCCCGTGCCCAGGCTCGGCGTCGCGACACCCATGGAGGGCCACCAGCCGCCGACGACCTTCCACGCCGGTCCGACGGCGAGGGTGACGTCCTTGCCCGCGGTCACGACGGCGACCGGCGTGCCCATCCACGACCCCACCTTGGCGGTGGCCGTCACCGGCCCGGTCGCCGGCTTGCGGGGCTTGAGCGCCGCGCCCGCGGTGGGGGAGCACGTATGCGTGAGGTCGCCTCCGGCATACACGGTCGAGACGAGCGCGGCCAGCGACGCCGGCGCCCCGCTCACCCGGACTCCCGACGCGGTCGTGGGGGACAGACCGCCGTCTCCTGACGGTCCCGAGGAGGACGAGGTGGACGCGGTGGACGAGGAGGGACCCGTCGGTGCCGGCGACGGCGAGGTGCAGGCCGAGAGTGCGACAGCACCGGCCGCCGTCACCGCAAGTGCACCAGTGATCGCCGGAACACGGACTCGGCGACGGACCTGGCGGGCCTGGCGACGGACGTCTGACGCGCCGACTGGTGGGTTCAAGGGGTCGTCGGGGCGGTCCTCGGAGGTCACGGGCCCACGGTAGACGACCACCTCGGGCGGTGCCTGAGGCTGTCCGGGCGAGCGCTCCTGCCC
>NZ_JBFULD010000150.1:0-9806 GCF_056400505.1 Terrabacter sp. P5_B1 | reverse complement strand
CCTCCAAGTGCGACCCGTGACCTGACTCGACACGCACTGAGCCCCGCCCACCTTCAGGTGGGCGGGGCTCTCGTTTGCTCGCTGAGCTGCTCGGCACTCAGGGTTCGGAGCGGGCGACGAGAATCGAACTCGCGTGATCAGTTTGGAAGACTGAGGCTCTACCATTGAGCTACGCCCGCAAGGCGCCGGTCCTGCCGGCGACCCGCTGCGCTAGCCTACTGGTTCGCGTCCGGTCCGCCGAAATCGACCCGCCCGCGGGCGCGTTCGTGTCCGGCACCCGGACCCGACGGGGCATGGCGCAGTTTGGTAGCGCGTCCGCTTTGGGAGTGGAAGGTCGCAGGTTCGAATCCTGTTGCCCCGACCGTGTGATGTCTCAGGACATCGGAACGAGCCGGACCTACGGAAGTAGGTCCGGCTCGTGCCGTGACGGGATTGCGCCCGTGGCGTCAACCCACGAGATCCAGGCGGAGCTCGTTGATGGTGCGTCCCACGGCAATCCCCTTGGCCTCGAAGCCATCTCGCGGCCGCCACTGGGGACGCCCGACCCGATGGGCCTCGAAGCGCGGGTGCGTCGCCACCTCGGCCAGCGCGTGCTCGGCGTAGAAGTCCTGGTCGGTGGCGATGAGCACGTGCCCACCGGGCTTGAGGGTGCGGGCGAGCAGGTCGAGGTTCGCGGGACTGACGAACCGCCGCTTCGTGTGCTTCTGCTTGCGCCACGGGTCGGGGAAGAAGAGGTGGACGGCGTCGAACGTGGCGTCCGGAACCCGGTCCTCGAGGAAGGGCACGGCGTCGCCGATCTCGACGCGCAGGTTGGGCACCCCGGCCTCATCGGCGTCGGCGAGCATCCGGGCGAGTCCGGGGGTGTGGACGTCCATGGCCACGATGTCGTGCTCGGGGAAGGCTGCGGCATACGCGATCGCAGCATGCCCGTGCCCGCAGCCGATCTCGAGGACGACGGGGGCGCTCCGCCCGAAGGCGGCCGAGGCGTCGAAGGGGCCCTCGGGCAGGGACCGGGACGGCGCGAGGCGCTCGACGCGGTCCCTGGTCAGGGACGACAGCCGGCCCCGGCGGACGAACGTTCGCACCCGTGCCGGCGTGACGCCCGGCGGGAGGTCGGGGACGACGTGCTCCTTGCGGCCCGTCGACGCGGCCGGCGTGCTCGCCGTCGGGATGGGCACGGCATCGGATGCGTCTGGCTGTTGGCTCACCCCGGCATCGTAGTGAGCCGCGACGACGGCCGACGCACGCGCCGGCGACGTCTCAGGTGCGCCAGATGGTGACGACGGCGCGGTCGTCACCGAGGCCGGCCGCGGCCTGGTCGCAGAGCCGCTGCGCGAGGCCCTCGAAGCCGGTGCGGACGAAGGACTCGGCCCGGCCGAGCATGCGGTCGATGCCGTCGACGAGGGTCTTGTCGCGGGCCTCGATGACGCCGTCGCTGTAGAGCACGAGCGCGTCACCGCGACGGATCGTGCCCGTCTCGCGGGGGTAGTCCGCATGGTCGATGACACCGAGCAACGGCCCCCGCCCGCCGGCGAGCATCCGCCACCGGCCGGAACCCGCCGCGAACTGCGCGGCCGCCGGGTGGCCGGCATACCCGATGGTGAAGTTGCCGCTGTCCAGGTCGACGGCGACGTGCACGGCCGTGGCGAAGCCCTCGTCCCAGCGCAGCCGCAGCAGGTGGTTGTTCGCGGACTGGAGGAAGCGACCCTCGCTCATCTCCCCCAGCAGGCCACCGAGGGCACCGGAGAGCAGCAGCGACCGGGTGCCTGCCTCGCGGCCCTTGCCCGAGACGTCTACCAAGGCGATCTCGAGGGTGGCGCCATCGGTGGAACGGCTCGCCACGACGAAGTCACCGGCGAACCCGTCGCCGTAGGCGGACTCGAGGGCGACCTCGGCCCGCCACGAGGGGGGCAGGGGCGGCAGCTCCCCTTGGGCCCGGAGCCGGTCCCGCATGTCGACGAGCATCGACTCACCGCTGACCCCGACGACGCCGACCTGGGCCCGGGCGTGCGAGAGCCACAGCATCAACGCCATGATGGCGACGGTCACGATCTCGGCGCCGGTGTTCGCGGGCTTCAGCTCGCCCAGGTAGGCGCCGAGGATCGACATGGCGAGGAAGAGGCCGATGTAGACCACGAGCAGCAGCCGGGGCTCGAGGAAGAGGCCCGAGAGCACGACGACGAAGGCATACACGCCCCACGGCACGTACACCGGCCAGACGAAGATCGACACCGTCGCGGCGACGCCCAGGGCGAGGAAGGCGCTGACGAGAACCCACGGCGCCCGGCCCAGCCACGCGCCCATCTGCCGGAGGCGGCGTACCGGACCGGCAGCGTAGTGAGAGCGCCGAGAGACGACGCTCTCGATCCTGGACACGTGCCTCCTCGCCGTGATGGAGGGGACGGCGGACGTCATGCGGTCAGCGCGCGGACGAATCCGGCAAAGCCGGCAAGTCCCCCGTGTTCTCGTACGCCGAAACCATACCCAGACGCCGGCTGTGCCGTGCCTCATCGGTGAAGTTCGTCGCGACGAAGGCGTCGACGATCTCCTTGGCGACGTCGTCCGGCGTGAACCGGGCGCCGATGGAGACGACCTGGGCGTTGTTGTGCTCGCGCGCCAGGCGTGCCAGCTCGGCGCTGTAGGCCAGCGCCGCCCGAATGCCCGCGACCTTGTTGGCGGCGATCTGCTCCCCGTTGCCCGAGCCGCCCAGCACGACGCCGAGCGAGCCCGGGTCGGCGGCGACGGCCTCGGCCGCCCGCAGGACGAAGACCGGGTAGTCGTCCTGCGCGTCGTATTCGAACGGGCCGTGGTCGACGACGTCGTGGCCGGCGTCGCGCAGGTGGGCGGCGAGGGACTGGTGGAGCTCGTATGCCGCGTGGTCGCCGCCGATGTGGATGCGCATGTCCGTCCTTGGGTGCGTCGAAGTGGTGTCTTGAGGAACCTGGGTTGCTACCGGGTGGAGGGCGTGAGGCAGTGAGGTCGGTCTCAGGTGAGGATGGGGCCCTGGGTGCGGCTGCGCTTCAGCTCGTAGAAGCCGGGGGTGCCGGCGACGAGCACGCACCCGTCCCACAGCCGCGCGGCCTCCTCGCCCCTCGGGGTGGGCGTCACGACCGGGCCGAAGAACGCGACGCCGTTGACGGCGATGATCGGCGTGCCGACGTCGGTGCCGACGAGGCTGATCCCGCGCTTGTGGCTGCGGTGCAGCGCCGCGTCGTGCTTCTTGTGGTGGGCCTCCTTGGCGAGCGCCGCGGGCAGGCCGACCTCCTCGAGCGACTCACGGATCACCTGGTCGAAGTCGGCGATCTTCCGCAGGTGGATGCGGGTGCCCATGGCGTCGTAGAGGGGCTTGATGACGGAGTCGCCGTGCGCCTCGACGGCGGCGATGATGACGCGCACCGGGGCCCACGCCTCGTCCATGCGCGCCCGGTAGGCGGCGTCGAGGTCGTGCCGGTGCTCGTTGAGCACCGCAAGGCTCATGACCGACCACGTCACGTCGAGGTCACGCAGCTTCTCGACCTCCATCAGCCAGCGCGACGTCATCCACGCCCACGGACAGATCGGGTCGAACCACATCTCGACGGCGTCGCCGCTCGTCCTCGGGCTGTCCTTCGCATCGGCCATGCGGCCCATCATGGCACTGCCCGGGACGCGCCGATTGCGGTGGCGGACCGGTGGGGGTTCCGTGCGAGGATGGCCCGCGACGACGCCGTCCACCGACGCACCGTCGCACCCCCGAACCCTTCCCAGGAGGTCCCTACGTGCCCGGCAAGAACCTCACCCGCGACGAGGCGGCCAGCCGCGCGGGCATCCTGCGCGTCGACTCCTACGACGTCCGCCTCGACCTGACCACGGGCCCGGAGAACTTCCACACCGTCACCACCGTCGCGTTCACCTGCTCCGAGCCCGGCGCCGGCTCGTTCATCGACCTCATCGCCGACTCGGTCGAGAAGGTGACCCTCAACGGCGTCGACCTCGACCCGGCCGAGGTGTTCTCGGACTCGCGGATCGCCCTGCCCGGCCTGGCCGCCGAGAACGAGCTGACCGTCGACGCGACGGGGCGCTACACCAACACCGGCGAGGGACTGCACCGCTTCGTCGACCCGGTCGACAACGAGGTCTACCTCTACACGCAGTTCGAGGTCCCGGACTCCCGGCGCATGTATGCCGTGTTCGAGCAACCGGACCTCAAGGCGTCCTTCCGTTTCACGGTGACCGCGCCCGCGCACTGGAAGGTCATCAGCAACTCCCCCACGCCCGCCCCCCGGGYGGCCGGCGTGGCCGACGGCGTCGAGCGCGCGACGTGGTCGTTCGAGCCGACGCAGCGCATCTCCTCGTACATCACGGCGCTCATCGCCGGCCCCTACGACGAGGTCCGCGACGAGGTGCAGACCCGCAAGGGTGTCGTGCCGCTCGGTGTCTACTGCCGCAAGTCGCTGACGCAGTACCTCGACGCCGACAACATCTTCGACTGCACGAAGAAGGGCTTCGCGTTCTTCGAGGCGGAGTTCGACCAGCCGTACCCGTTCGAGAAGTACGACCAGATCTTCACGCCCGAGTACAACATGGGCGCGATGGAGAACGCCGGCGCCGTGACCTTCGTCGAGGTCTACGTCTTCCGGTCCAAGGTCTCCGAGGCCAAGATCGAGCGCCGGGCGCTGACGATCCTGCACGAGCTGGCCCACATGTGGTTCGGCAACCTCGTGACCATGAAGTGGTGGGACGACCTCTGGCTCAACGAGTCCTTCGCCGAGTGGGCCTCGACGACGTGCCAGGCCGAGGCCACCGAGTGGACGAGCGCGTGGACGACGTTCGGCACCGCGGAGAAGGCGTGGGCCTACACCCAGGACCAGCTCTCCTCGACGCACCCCATCGCCGCCGACATGCGTCACCTCGAGGACGTCGAGGTCAACTTCGACGGCATCACGTATGCCAAGGGTGCGTCGGTGCTCAAGCAGCTCGTCGCGTACGTCGGCCGTGAGCCCTTCGTCGCCGCGCTGCGCGAGTACTTCCGCAAGCACGCGTGGGGCAACACGACGCTCTCGGACCTGCTCGGCGAGCTCGAGAAGGCCTCCGGCCGCGAGCTGMCCGAGTGGAGCAAGCTGTGGCTCGAGACGGCCGGCGTCAACACGCTGCGGCCCGTCTTCGAGGTCGACGCGGACGGTCGCTACAGCTCGTTCGCGATCACCCAGACCGCCACGGACGAGCACCCGACGCTCCGTCCGCACCGCATCGGCATCGGCCGGTACGCCGTCCGACGCGATGAAGCGGGGGCGGCCGGCGACGCGCTCGAGCGGGTCGGCTACGACGAGGTGGACATCACCGGCGCGCGCACCGAGCTCGCGGAGCTCGTCGGCCAGGAGCAGCCCGACCTGCTGCTGCTCAACGACGACGACCTCGCCTACGGCAAGATCCGCCTCGACGAGCGCTCGCTCGCCACGGCGCTCTCCTTGCCCCGCGGCTTCCAGGACTCGCTGCCCCGCTCGCTCGTGCTCGGCGCGACGTGGGACATGACCCGTGACGGCGAGATGCCGGCCCGCGACTTCGTGCGCTTCGTCCTCGAGTCGATGCCGGGCGAGACCGACTCGACCCTGCTGCGCGTCCTGCTCGGCCAGATCTCGACGGCGGCGCGCCTCTACACGGCACCGGAGCACCGCGCCGAGGTGTCCGCCCTGCTGTCGTCGTCGCTGCGCTCTCTGGCCGAGACGGCGGAGGCCGGCAGTGACGCCCAGTTCCAGCTCGTCGAGGCCTGGGCGGGCACGACGTCCGACCCGGCCGACGAGCCGCGCCTGCGCGCGCTGCTGTCGGGCGCCGAGTCCCTCCCCGAGCTGACCGTCGACACGGAGCTGCGGTGGACCTTCATCAAGGCTCTAGCAGCCCTCGGCGCGGCCGATGACGTCGAGATCGCGACCGAGCTCGACCGGGACCCGACGGCCACCGGCAAGGAGCGCGCCGCGGAGGCGCTCGCCGCCCGGCCCACCGCAGCGGCCAAGGCCGACGCCTGGGCCAAGGCCGTCGAGCGCAACGACCTGTCCAACCAGATGGTCGAGGCCATCAGCGCCGGCTTCCGCCGGAGCGCCGACCTGTCGCTGCTCGAGCCCTACGTCGAGAAGTACCACGCGATGCTCATCGACGCGTGGGCCGAGCGGAGCGTCGCCATCGGCGAACGCGTCGTCGGCGGCTTCTACCCGTTCTCGCTGGCGAGCCAGCAGCTCAAGGACGCCTCGGACGCCTGGCTCGCCGCCAACGCCGACGCGGCGCCCGGCCTGGTGCGCACGGTCGCCGAGAACCGCGACATGATCGCCCGTGCGCTGGTGGCGCAGGAGCGGGACCGCCGCGGCTGAGCCACGGGGTGCGGGGCCGGCCCGAAGGGCGGCCCCGCACGCCGGCTCTGCCGGCTCCCGGCCGAAGCCTGACCCACGACCTGACCGGCGACCTGACCGGCGACCTGACCGGCAACCTGACCGACGCCCTGACGGGCAACCTGACCGACGACCTGACTGAGAACCCGCTGAGAACCTGTGATCGACGCCTTCACGAACCTGACCGCTGTGACCCCCTTGACCTCCACACCCACCCCGACACCGAGTCCGTCTCCCTCGCAGGAGCTGCCCGTGAACCTCTCGATGCCTGACCTCTCCAACCTCACGTGGGCTGGGGTCGGCGACTGGCTCGTGGGCACACCGCTGCTCATCATCACGGTGGTCGTCGTGGGTCTGCTCGCGCGCTTCGTGCTGCACCGGCTCATCAACCGGGTCGTCGCGACGGCCACGTCGCGGCGCGCTGAGCGACTCGCGAGCATCCCCGGCGCGGGGCGCGCCCTCCAGGCCGTCCGTGGCGCGAACGTGCGACACGTGCAACGGACCCAGACGATGGGCGCCCTGCTCAAGAGCATCACGACGTTCGTCGTGCTCGGCATCACCGCCCTGACCGTCCTGTCCCTGGTCGGGATCCCGCTCGGACCGATGCTCGCCTCGGCGAGCGTCGGCGGCGTGGCGCTCGCCTTCGGTGCGCAGAGCCTCGTCAAGGACTTCCTGTCCGGTGTCTTCATGATCGTCGAGGACCAGTACGGCGTCGGTGACGTCATCGACACCGGTGAGGTCGTCGGCACGGTCGAGAACGTGTCGCTGCGCGTCACCCAGCTGCGTGATGCCGGCGGCATGACGTGGTACGTCCGCAACGGCGAGATCGTCCGGATCGGCAACAAGACGCAGGGCTGGTCGACAGCCATCGTGGACATCCCCGTCGCCTACGACCAGGACGTCGAGAAGGCGATCTCCGTCATCCGTGACGTCGTGAGCGTCATGGACGACGACGCCGCTTACAAGGACATCCTCCTCGAGGAGCCCAACGTCGTCGGTGTCGAGTCGATCGCCAACGGCGCCATCACGATCCGCATCATCGCCAAGACGATCGCCAACGAGCAGTTCGGCGTGCAGCGCGAGATCCGCGAGCGGGTCAAGAGGGCCTTCGACCGGGAGGGTGTGCGCAGCCCGCTGCCCGTCATGACGCCCTACGGCGGGCCCGCCCCGAAGTGACGGTCGAGCGGAGGCCGCCCGGCCCTCGACCCGGCAGCGCGGCAGCCGGACGGCGACCCTGAACCCGGCTCTGCGAGACTGACCGACGTGACGTACTACGACGACTTCGGGGGCCACGAGACCTTCGCCAGGCTCGTGCGCGAGTTCTACCGCGGCGTCGCCGAGGACGAGCCGCTGCGTGCCCTCTACCCCGAGCAGGACCTCGGCCCGGCGCAGGAGCGCCTCCGGATGTTCTTCGAGCAGTACTGGGGCGGCCCGACGACCTACTCCGAGCAGCGCGGTCACCCGCGACTGCGGATGCGTCACCTCCCCTTCCAGGTGACGCCCGACATGCGCGACCGGTGGCTGCTGCACATGATGAACGCCGTCGACACCCTGGAGCTCTCGCCCGAGAACGACGACCGGCTGCGCGACTACCTCACACGGGCGGCATACAGCCTCGTCAATGCGCCGGGTCCCGACGGCACCTTCTGACGCGCCACCGGCCTGCTCCCGGTGCGACTCACAGCAACTCACAGCCCGTTCACGGCTGCGGGCTCGAAACCGGGGTGTTCGCTGGTCGCAGGAGAACCACCGTCCGGGTGCGTGCGCCCGGCAAACCATGACGGAAGGACGCGCATGCTGTCGATCAACGGGAAGCCGCTGAACAAGAAGGTGGCGGGCGTCGCTGCCGCGGGTGCCGCGGCAGCGGTCATCGGCCTCGGCGTCACGCAGGTGGCGCGCGCGGACGACGCGAGCACAACCACTCCCACCCCGACGGCGACCTCGACGCAGGGAGACGCGGACCAGGGCACGACCGGCAGCGTCCCCGGCCACGGCTGGGGTCCCGGCGGTCGCCACGGTGGCATGGGCAGGGGGATGGGTGCGGGCGTGGACCTCTCAGCGCTCGCCACCAAGCTGGGCGTCGACCAGACCAAGCTCGCCGACGCGCTGAAGGCCGTGCGTGACGAGCTCCGCGCCGCCCACACGCCCGGTCAGGGCACCTCGACGAAGCCCGACCCGGCGACCATGCAGGACGAGCTGGCGACCAAGCTCGCGAGCAAGCTCGGCATCGACGCAGCCAAGGTCAAGGCGGCCTTCGCCGACCTGCGGGCAGCCCACGAGGCCGGCGAGCAGAAGGCGTTCGACGACCGGCTCGCACAGGCCGTCAAGGACGGCAAGCTGACCCAGGCCGAGGCCGACGCCGTCAAGAAGGCGGCGAAGGCCGGCGTCATCGACATGCACGGCGGGCCTCGCTGACGGTGCGCCCCAGCTGACGAGCACCCGATGACGCGCAGCCGCTGAAGGGCGTCACCCCGGTGCGGAGGGACGCCCTTCAGCGTGGAGTGAGATGCGCCCTCAGCGACGGCACGACGTGGTTGCTCAGCAGGGGGGCGAGGTCGGCGGGCAGCTCGTCGTCGAGCCCGAGCCAGCGCTGCTCGGCGATCTCGGCGAGCGGGGCGGGGACGTCGTCCGGCCGCAGGTGCGTGACGTAGACGGTGGCGTCGACCCAGGCGTCGGGTTCGTTGGCCGCGACGTCGTGGAAGCGGCCGAGGCGCTCACCGAGGCCCGAGACGTCGAGCCCGACCTCCTCCATGACCTCACGCACCGCCGCCTCACGAGCGCTCTCCCCCGGGTCGATCTTGCCGCCGGGCAGCATGAAGCGCACGGACCCGGCCTTGCGCACCGTGAGCAGCCTCCCGTCCCGGACGAGGCAGAAGGCAGCCGTGACAAAGGTCGTCATGCACCAGACGGTAGCGCCACGCCACCAGTGGCCGCGGCCACCGGCGCCCCCGGGGCTCAGCGCAACGGCGGCGGGCCCGCGGCGACGCGGCGGCGCACCTCGGCCAGACCCTCACGGCCCTGAGGCACGTCCCACCAGCTCTCGATCCACCACGTCGCCCCGGCCTGCTCCCAGGCGGCGGGCTCCGCCGGCTCGAGGCTGGTGAACGAACCCCACGAGTCCGCCTCGATGACGACGTCGTAGCCCTCCCAGGGCAGTCCCTGCTCCGCACGGAGCCCGCGCACGGCATCGACGACTGCAGTGAACGCCTCGACCGTCTTGGGTCGACCGTCGGGGGTGTGGATCGCCGGGATCAGACCCTGCCAACGGGCCGCCCGCTCGAGCGAGCGCTGCCGACCACCGCCCGGGCTCGGCGCGCCCACGACCCAGACGGGCGGGTGGGGCCGCTGCGGGGTGGGCGGCGGCAGCAGGAAGTCGTTGGCTCCGGCGCTGTAGTACCTCCCGGCATACGTGAAGGTGGCGGGCTCACCGAGCAGCCCCGCGTAGAT
>NZ_JBFULD010000149.1:0-9825 GCF_056400505.1 Terrabacter sp. P5_B1 | reverse complement strand
TCGAGGGCGGGGCCGACACCGGACAGGGTCAGGCGCTCGCGGGGGAGAAGCGGTCCCAGATGCGGTGCAGCGTGAGCAGCTCGGTCAGGTCGCCGAGCACGTCGGCGGGGTTGCCCGCGTCGGGTCCGGAGACGATCCCGGCACCGTCCTCGGGGATGCCGGCCGCGGTCAGCGCCGCAGCACCGGACTCGCCGAAGGCTCCGATTCCCTTGCTGTGCCGCCACATCTCGGCCGCCATGACCGCGATGCGTGGGTCCACGGGGGCAGCGCCTGCCGCAGGCTGACCTGCCCTGGCGTCGCGACCCACGACCGCGTCGCCAGCAGGCGCCGCTCCGAGGACGACGAGCGCGTCGTACTCGAACGAGCGCGCAGTCGCATAGGTCCGGGACACCACGAGGTCGCCGATCGTCCCGCCGCGCGGCGCGATGACGAACGGTGTCATCCGGAATGCCTCGACGGCTGCGACGACGCCCGCCGCGGCCTCCGGGTCGGTCGACGCGTCGACGACGACGCCGATCTTGCGACCGTCTGCGGGGTAGGGGGTCCCGACCTGGGACAGGGCCGCACTCGGTGCCACGTCCTCGAGCTCCAGCGTCGGGGCGGGGGCGGGGAGGCCCAGAGCCAGGGCGACGGAGGCGCAGAGGTCTTCGTCGATGTTCGCCAGGCACTGCAGCTGCCGCTCACGGATCGACTGCTCGTAGCACTTGGCGAGCTCGAACGCGTACGCCCCCTTGATGTGGTCCTGCTCCACCGGGCTCATCGACCGGTAGAACAGCCGGGTCTGGGAGTAGTGGTCGTCGAACGACCGGGCCTGAGCGCGCACCTTCGCGCTCTCCTGCACCACGGCCGGAACCTCGACGAACGCGTGATCCTCGGCGCCGGCGCTGAACGGGCACCCCCCGTCCAGCGAGTTCGGCCGGTAGGGCGCGACGCCGGAGGGCACCGCGTGCTGGTGGTAGCCGTCCCGCAGCATGTCGTTGACCGGGGCGTGCGGGCGGTTGACCGGGATCTGGTTGAAGTTCGGGCCACCCAGGCGCGTCAGCTGCGTGTCGACGTAGGAGAAGAGACGCGCCTGCAGGAGCGAGTCGTTCGTGACGTCGATGCCGGGCACGAGGTTGCCCACGTGGAACGCCACCTGCTCGGTCTCGGCGAAGAAGTTCGTCGGGTTTGCCGTCAGGGTCAGCAGTCCCACGGGCTGCACGGGTGCGAGCTCCTCCGGCACGAACTTCGTCGGGTCAAGCAGGTCGATGCCCTCGAACGTCTGCTCGGGAGTGTCGGGGAACGTCTGGATCCCGAGCTCCCACTGGGGGAGGTGACCGGCCTCGATGGCGTCGGCCAGGTCGCGGCGGTGGAAGTCCGGGTCGCCACCGGCTGCGAGCTGCGCCTCCTCCCACACGAGCGAGTGCACCCCGGCCTTCGGCTTCCAGTGGAACTTCACGAGGGTCGAGGCGCCCTCGGCGTCGACGAGCCGGAAGGTGTGGACGCCGAAGCCCTCCATCATCCGGTAGGAGGCCTGGATGCCTCGGTCCGACATGTTCCACATCGTGTGGTGCTGCGCCTCGGTGTGCAGCGACACGAAGTCCCAGAAGGTGTCGTGGGCCGACTGCGCCTGGGGGATCTCGCGGTCGGGGTGCGGTTTGGCCGCGTGGACGACGTCAGGGAACTTGATGCCGTCCTGGATGAAGAAGACGGGCATGTTGTTGCCGACGAGGTCAAAGGTCCCCTCGTCGGTGTAGAACCTCACCGCGAACCCGCGCGTGTCGCGCACGGTGTCGGCCGAGCCCCGCGACCCGAGGACGGTGGAGAACCTTGCGAAGACCGGCGTCTCGACACCCTCCGCGAGGAAGCCGGCCACGGAGATCTCGGAGGCGCTCCCGTAACCGCGGAAGACGCCGTGCGCACCGGAGCCTCGCGCGTGCACGACACGCTCGGGGATGCGCTCGTGGTCGAAGTGGGTGATCTTCTCGCGCAGGTGGTGGTCCTGGAGCAGCGTCGGACCGCGTTCACCGGCCTTGAGGGAGTGGTCGGTGTCGCGCAGCCGCGTACCGACGCTCGTCGTGAGGAAGGCTCCGGACTGGCTCCGGGCGTGCCCTGGTGCTCCCGTTGGCTTCCCCGTAGCGGTGACGAGCTCGGGGGCGCTCTGGTCGGGCTGCGGCGGGAACGGCTCGTGCGGCGTGCTGGGCTCGGCGACGGTGGGCGGGGTGCGTGGCTCTTCCACAGTTGTCTCCTTCGTCAGGTGCCCACCCCGTACCCGATGTGAGATGTTCGTCCCGAGCCGCGGCGTCACGGCACGAGCGATCGGACTGGTCGGCCGACTCCTCAGGCCGGTTCGGCCGATTCTCTAGCTGCGCCGAATTGCGTTGTCGTTCCGACCTTTTCGCCGATCGCCAGGTGACCACCGAGGTATGCCGACACTCCCGACACCGACAACCCGGCCAGTCCCAGGACAACTCCCGCGCGCCGTCGCCGCGGCCGCGCAGCCCACGACGCGGCATACAGCCCCAGCGACGCCACGTTGAGGGCAGCATGCACGACGGCCACGCGACGGGATCGCGGGGTCAGACCGTCGTACTCGGCCAGGCCGGTGAGCGCCGCCGCGGGAGCGGACGCCAGACCGGCACCCACCAGCCGGCGGGCGGCGGCCTCGGCCCCCGGACCCCCGACCAGGTCGAGCAGCGACGCGGAGGTCCAGAAGCCGATCGGCAGGTCGGTCAGGAAGGGATGGGCGGCATGACCGACGACCTCGCCGGTGACCAGTCGACGCCACGGGCCGTCCCCGCGAACCCGGTGGGCCAGGGGAGACAGGGCCGCAGCAACGCCGTCGAGCGAGCGTCGCCCCTCGACGAGACGCTCGAGCAGGCGGGTGGCGGCGGGGGAGCGGGTTGCGGGGGTGTCGGTGACATTCATGACCGACCTCTACCCGCTCCCGGGCGCGTGAACCCCGGGCTGACGACGGGGCTTGCGGCGGGGTCGCTGAGGTCGAGACGCTCGCCCGGCCCCACCGGACGGATGTGGCGCAGGCCCGCCTGCTGGGCCGCATGGAGGAAGTCCTTCAGCGGTGACTGGAAGACGCCGTAGTCGGAGTGGTGCACGGGAACCGCCTGCCGCGGTTCGATGCGTCGCACGAAGTCCACGCCCTCGTCGGCGTCCATCGTCACGGTGTGGAACAGCACCCGGGTGCCGCCGAGATGCGCGACGGCCGTGTCGATGGCAGGGAACCTCTGCCTGATCTCGTCGAGGTGCGGTCCCGTGAGGGTGTCCCCGCTGATGTAGAGCCGGTGCTGCAGCCGGCCATCCACCCGGTGCTCGACGACCGAGCCCATGACCGGGGGAAGCGCGGCGCGCAGCAGTCCCCGGGCGTGGATGCCGGGCACCGAGGTGATGGTCAGCCGCTCGTGGCCGTGCACGAGCTCGACCTCGTCCCACGGCTCCAGCCCCTGGCTCGCAAAGCCCCAACGGCGCAGCCGGCGCGCCGCCTGCGGGGTGGTGACGACGGGTTGGTCACGAGACAGTCCGCGGCGGGCCACCCGGTCGAAGTGGTCGCCGTGCAGGTGGGAGAGCAGGACGGCGTCGATCGTCGGCAGGTCCTCGATCGCGAGCGCCGGCTCGGTGAGGCGAGGGGACCACAGCCCCTTGCCGAGATACGCACGCTGCCCGCGGTGGAGGAAGTTGGGGTCGGTGAGCAGGGTGAACGAGCCGAGCTCGAGCACCGTCGTCGCCGTCCCGACGAACGTCAACGCCGCCTGCTGCGACACCCCGGCGTCGGAGGCGCCCCCAGGGTCCGGGCTACCGGCTGCCGGATCGACTGCCACTGGGTCGTCCATGGGACCTCCGTCGAGAACTGGCCGAGGACCGACGGTTCGGTCCACATGGTTCATCACTGACCACTGCACCCCGCCTAGCTGGCCCGCTGCTCCGCCAGAACACCGCTCTCCTCGTCCCCCAGGCACTCTCGGAGGCTCTCCAAGGTGCGCTTGAGCAGCCTGGACACCTGCATCTGGCTCGCACCGAGCTGTTCGGCGATGCACCGCTGGGTCTTCTCCTCCACGAACCGGAGACGAAGGACCTGGCGCGTCCGCTCGTCCAGACCGCTGAGCGCGTCGGAGAGGGCGACGTGGTCACACACGTGCTCCAGGTCGAGGTCCGGCACGGCCACCGCTCCCGCCAGGGACATTCCCTCGCTGGGCCCGCCGGGCGCGTCGATCGACAGCGGCCGGAAGCTGGAGTCGTTGGCGTCGGCCTCGTCCAAGCTCTCCTGAGAGACGCCCAGCGCTTCGGCGAGCTCGGCTTGCGAGGGGGTGTGGCCGAGCTCCTGCTCCAGTCGCAGGCGGCAGGACCTCGCGGTGATGCGCAGCTCCTGCACCCGTCGTGAGGGCCGCACCATCCAGCCGTGGTCCCGGAAGTAGCGCTTGATCTCGCCGGAGATGGTGGGCACGGCAAAGGCCGCGAACGCCCCGCCGGTGTCGACGTCATAGCGCGTGACCGCCTTGACGAGAGCGAGCCGGGCAACCTGCACCAGGTCGTCGACCTCGACGCCCTTGTTCCTGTATCGACGGGCCATCCCGTCGGCCAGGGGGAGGTACAGCTCGACGATCTGGTCGACGATGCGCTGCGCGGACTGGCGGTCGGGCTGGGGCTGGAGTGCCCGGAACAGGTCTCTGGTCTGCTCGTCCCGCTCGTGGTGCAGGGGGCGCGTGTCTGTGGTCGTGCCGTGTGGTGCCATGGTCGTGCTCCGTCCGGTGGACGGCAGAGTCGGCGCTGTGTCTGGACCGCTCGGCGTCCTCTGACCGTTGCACGCCCAGCGCCGCGGGGAAAGCCAGAAAACGAACTCTTGCCCTCGCAAGCGTGCCGTCGTGCACGGAACGGACCGACGCGGCATATCCCGTCCGCCGCTCCCGAGGGCCGGTCTCGGTCAGCCCTCGACGCCCGTCGACGTGTGGGGCTCGCCCACGGGCTTGGACTCCGGCGAACCTCGCTCGCGCAGGTAGATGCTGAGGACGACCATGCTCGCGACAGCCAGGAACTCGGACTGCCAGTTCTGGAAGGTGCGGTTCCAGAAGTCCGGCGCGCTCAGGTAGTCGCCCCACCCGAGCGGCGCCTGGAGGTTCTGGATCTGGTCGGCGTTGTAGGCCGAGCGGCCGGCGATGAACTGTGCCCCCCACGAAAGGAAGAAGATCGTTCCCATCGTCAGCCCGAGGGAGCGGGAGTAGAGGTTGCGGCGCCAGCCCTCCACCCGAGCCCAGGCGGGGGAGTCCTCCTGGGCGTGGGGACCCACCTTCTGGTCCTTGTCCGACTCGCGGCCCCTTCGATCCAGGGGCTTGGACTCGGGCGAGCCCTTCTGGACGAACCAGACGGTCATCAGGATGTACAGGAGGAACTGGAGGTACTCCGACTGCCAGTTCTCCGCGACGTCGACGGCGAACTGCGACGAGGTGACGTACCGCAGGAGGTCCATAGGGGGCAAGCCCGCGTCTGCGGCCTGGTCGTTGTAGAACGCGAGACCGGTCAGAGCCTGGCCCACCAGGGCCAGCAGGAGCAGCACGGTGWAGGCGACCGTGAGGCTCTGTTCGCGAAGCCACCTCATCGTTGGACCAGCCCGATCGCGATGCAGGCGGCCAGTCCGGCGGCGATGAACACCAGGATGGAGACGAACGCGAAGCGCATGAGCTCAGGCCCCCTTGATCTCGCAGGAGTAGGGACGGCCCTGCTCCTGCGGCTTGCACCCGGCCGCGGTGACCCGCCATCCCGTGCCGAACAGGGCCAGGAACATCGTGTCGTGCTCCAGCTCGACCATGGCATCGAGTCCGTAGACCTGAACGTCGACCACCTTCCCCGCCCGCGGGAGCTGCGCATCGGCGATTCCCCGGTCGCAGCTGCCCGACGTCTGCTCGAGCTCCTGCACGGTCTGCGGGGCCAACAGCGCACACGCCGCAGACGAGTTCGCCGGCAGCGCAGCGGCGAAGGCCTGCGCCGACCGCCCGGCAGCTGCCGACTGCGACTCCGACGACGGTGCAGAGCAGGCAGCCGATGCAAGGACCGTCGCGACCACGACACCCAGGATCCGCGGTGACCTCATGGCATGAGACTAGGACGCGTCCTCAGCAACAGGCGGTAGGTCGCGCGGCGGGGGGCGTGTCTTGGGGCCCGACGAAGTGAGCGCGGTGCCGGGTATGCACACGGTGGAAGTGCCGTCGGACCCCGGCGGCGGCCAGGTCCGGTCGCGGGCCTGCTGACCTGCCCACCACGACAGCGAGACGCGAAGGAGTCCCGGATGCCCGCGCTGCTCGACACCCATGACCTCGCGGCTGCAGAGGTGTTCCTGTCGGACACGTACGGTGAGGTTCACCTCCATACCGACGAGGCGCGGCCCGTGGCGAGGATCGTGCACGCGGTCGGTGGCGGCCTGTCCGTCGCACGCGTGGACCTGACGTCCGACATCACCTACGAGATGGAACCGACCGGCCTGCTGCTGCTCGGCGCTGCCACGAGGTGGCACCCCGGACGGACGGGGGACCTGCGCGCCGCATCGTCCGCCGTCGGCATCATCGCCGAGCCCGACGCGTCGTGCCGTGGCCGGCAGCACCCACTGCGGGCTGACGTCGTCGGTCTTCACCCGCGCCTCCTTCGCGATGCCATGGCATCCCGGGCGCGTCATGCTCGGGCGCCCGCGAGTGAGCCGACCAGGTTGGGCGCTCATCCCGTGGACGCCGCGTCAGCGGCGATGCTGTCCGGGGTCATCCGCGACGTCGTCCACCACGTGCTCACCGTCGACACCGCGCGGTTCCCGCTCCCGCTCTCGTCTGCGACCCAGCAGCTGGCCACGGCGGTACTGGCGACGTTCGCCGGCCACGGGCGTACCGAAGCCACCTCCGGGGACCGCAGGGACGCGACGTCCCTCACGTTGGGATCGGCGAAGACCTTCATCGAGGAACACGCCGCCGAGGCCATCACCCTCGCCCAGATCGCGGCGGCTGCGCACGTGACGGCACGATCCGTCCAGTACGCGTTCGCAGACGTCGGATCCACCCCGTTGGCCTACCTGCGCCGGGTGCGCCTGGAGCACGCTCACGCCGAGCTGCAGGCGGGTGGCCGGGACGGGGGAACCACGGTCACCGAGATCGCCCTCTCGTGGGGGTTCTCCCACCAGGGACGCTTCGCGGCTGCCTACCGCGACAGGTACGGCGTCCGCCCGGGAGCGACCCTGCGGGGCTGAGTGGGGCCTGCACGCGGGATCGTCGCTGATCTGGCCCTCGGAGGACGATGCCCCGTCAGTCGCGAGGCGGCACGCTGAGACGCGTCAGGGACGAGGATCCCGGTGACCCAGCGCTCACCGCCGACTGGAACGAGCAGGCATGACTGAAGAGGTGTACGACCCTCCGCTCACCGAAGACCGGCGCGTCGCGGGCGAGGCGGCCGACGCGGCGCCGACCGTCCCGGGTCGCTTCCGGCGCTTGGTGCACTTCACCCTGCCAGGGTGCTGGGGCGCGGTCGTCTTCGCCGCCCTGTCGTTGACGCCGTCACTGCTCCCGCGCGGCGGCTTCATCCAGGGCCTGGTCTGCGGGATCACGGCAGCCATCGGCTATGGGGTGGGGGTCCTGGTCGCATGGCTGTGGCGCGCCTACGCGGACCGGGACGCCCGGGTCCCCACACGTTCGTCCTGGCGCGCCTTCCTGATCATCGCCGGTGCCGTGCTGCTGGTGTTCTTCGCTCTCGGCCAGTACTGGCAGCACGAGATCCGGGCCCTGATGGGGGTCACGGAGTACAACGTGGCCCTGGTCGTCGCGTCGCCCTTCGTCGCGGTGTTCTTCTTCGCGCTGTTCCTCGCACTCAGCCGGGGCATCCGACGTCTCTACCACTGGGTCGCGGACCGCCTAGCGCGCCACGTCGGCCGGCGCGCGGCCGCAGCGACCGGCTGGGTGCTCGTGACCGTCACCGTCGGCTTCCTCGTCAGCGGAGTCCTGCTCGACGGCTTGGTGAGTGCCATGGACGAGGCCTTCTCCGTCCGGAACGGGATCACCGAGGAAGGCGTGGCCCAACCCTCTACCGGCCTCCGGTCCGGCGGGCCAGGCTCCTTGGTCCCGTGGGACTCCCTCGGCCGGGAGGGCCGGACGTTCACCGGTTCGGGGCCCACGGCGAGCGACATCGCGGCGATCGTCCACCAACCCGCCGACGAACCGATCCGGATCTACGCCGGTCTGGACTCGGCGGACGACACCGAGCAGCGGGCCGCCCTCGCAGTCGACGACCTCCAGCGGGCGGGTGGTTTCCAGCGGGCGAACCTGCTCGTCCTGACCACRACGGGCAGCGGCTGGGTCGACCCCGCGCTGGTCTCACCCTTCGAGTACCTGGGTGGGGGCGATGCGGCGACCGTGGCCATCCAGTACTCCTACCTGCCGTCGTGGCTGTCGTTCCTGGTCGACCAGACGAAGGCCCGGGAGGCGGGCCGCGCCCTGTTCGATGCGGTCTACGACCGTTGGTCGCGCCTCCCTGCGAACCAGCGCCCGAAGCTCTTCGTGGGCGGCGAGAGTCTGGGGACGTTCGGGGGAGAGACCGCCTTCAGCGGGGAGTACGACCTGCGCAACCGCACCGCCGGCACCGTCTTCGCAGGACCACCCAACTTCAACACGCTGTTCCGGGAGTTCAGTGACCATCGCGATCCGGGTAGCCCGGAGATTCAGCCGGTCTACAAGAACGGCCGCACGGTGCGGTTCGCCACGGATGCCGGGAGCTCGGTACCTCCGGCGGGGCAGCCGTGGGAGGGGACCCGGGTGCTCTACCTCATGCACCCCTCCGACCCGATCGTCTGGTGGACCCCGCGCCTGCTCTTCACCGAGCCCGACTGGATCGGCGAGACCCCGGGCAAGGACGTCCTCCCACAGATGTTCTGGATGCCCCTGGTGACCTTCTGGCAGGTCAGCGCCGACCTGCCCTTCTCCACCGGGGTCCCACCGGGTCACGGCCACAAGTACACGACTGAGTACGTCGACGGCTGGTATGCCGTGATGCGACCCGCCGGCTTCACGCCGGCTGACCTTGCCGCGCTGAGGACGGAGATCTCGGCACTGGAGTAGCGCCCGCGATCTCATCCTGACCGGATGAGCAGCCGCTGCCGAGTGCAGCCCTAGCATGAGGCACGTCCCGAGGAGACCGCCCATGACCTCAGTAGCCGTCGAGCCGCCACCGCCGTTCACCACGAAGGACTACCTCGCGCGATCGCGTCGTGTCGTCGCCGCAGCCGCGGAGGCCGGCCTCTCCGGCGTCCTCGTGACACCGGGTCCCGACCTGGTCTGGCTCACGGGCTACCGCCCCACGGCCATCACCGAGCGGCTGACGGTGCTGGTCCTCTGCCCGAACCAGGCGCCGACGCTCGTGGTCCCCGCGCTCGAGCGACCAGACGCCGAGGCCGCAGCGGGCGTGCGAGGGATGACGGTCATCGACTGGGCCGACGGCACGGACCCGTACGAGGCGGCCGCTCCGCTGCTCGGACCGGACGGCACCTACGGCATCTCGGACTCCGCCTGGGCACTCCACCTCCTCGGTCTGCAGGGACGCCTTCCGGGCTCGGCGTACCGCTCGTTGACCGATGTGCTGCCGATGATGCGCGCCGTCAAGGGACCGGACGAGCTGGCGCGTCTCTCCGCTGCAGGAGCCGCGGCCGACGCGGCATACGGCGAGATCCTCAAGGTGCGCTTCGCGGGGCGCAGGGAGACCGACGTGGCCGCCGACCTCGCCGGCCTGCTGCGCCGGTTCGGGCACGAGCAGGTCGACTTCACGGTCGTCGGTTCGGGGCCGAACGGGGCCAACCCGCACCACGAGGCCGGGGAC
>NZ_JBFULD010000148.1:0-9886 GCF_056400505.1 Terrabacter sp. P5_B1 | reverse complement strand
GCCGAGGAGCTTGAGGATGCCCTGGCCGGACTGGTTGGCCTGGGCGAGCATCGCCGTGCCGGCCTGGGACAGGATGTTGGTCTTCGTGTAGTTGACCATCTCCTGCGCCATGTCGGTGTCGGTGATGTGCGACTGCGACGCAGTCAGGTTCTGCGCCGAGACGTTCGCGATGTTCATCGCGTGGTTGAGGCGGTTCTGCACGGCGCCGAGGTCGGCCCGGTTGCCCGAGACGGCCGTGATCGCGGCGTCGATGGCCGTGATCGTCGTCTGGGCGGTGGCGTTGTCGGCGACGCTGAAGCCGGTGCCCGCTGCCGTGCCGTCGGTCGACATCAGGGCGCCGGTCGAGGTGCCCACGTCGGCGAGGGTCGCGGTGATCGTGTCGTTGGCCGTGCCGCCGGCGCCGACCTGGAACGCCTTCGCACCGCCCTTCAGCAGGTCGATGCCGTTGAAGTTGGTGCCGTTGGTGATGCGGTAGAGCTCGCGCGAGAGGTCGCCGGCCTCCTTGGTGATCGCGGTGCGCGAGCCGGTGTTGTTCGTGTCGTTGGCGCCCTGGACGGCCAGGTCGCGCATGCGCTGCAGGATCGAGTGGACCTCGCCGAGCGCACCGTCGGCGGTCTGGATCATGTTGATGCCGTCCTGCGCGTTGCGAGCGGCGATGCCGTAGCCGTTGACCTGGGCCTTGAGCCCCTCGGAGATCGTCAGGCCGGCGGCGTCGTCGGCCGCGGTGTTGATGCGCAGACCGCTCGAGAGCTTGGCCATCGAGCTCGCCATGCTCGCCGACGTGCGGCTGAGGTTGTTGTAGGCCTGCAGGGCCGACAGGTTCGTGTTGACGCTAAGAGCCATCGTTGTTCCTCCATGAATGAGTGGGTGCTGCCGGGCCCGTCCGTGGGCCCTCAGCTGCCCTTATCGGCAGGGCCGGCCGGCTCGTTAGGGCGCGTCGGCACGAACGCAGGCTTTACCCGGCCTTTACCACGCGCCTAATCCGCCATGGCCTGCTGCCGATAGAGGAGACTGACCGTGCACCAGGCGCCGGTCCACGAGATCTCCGGGAGGGGGAAACAGGATTGGGCGGCGCGACCCTGATGACCCGAGGAGACAGCCACGTGGGAACGGTCCAGGACCTCTCGGCCCGGCTGTGGCACGAGCGCGAGCTGCTGGACCTGCTGACGTTCAAGCTCGAGGAGGAGCAGCTGCTGCTCACGGCCGGCCGGACGCGGTGGATCTCACACGCGACCCGTGAGGTGGAGCAGGTCCTCGAGCGCCTCAAGGCGGCGGGCCTGGAGCGCGCGACGGCCGCGGCAGCGGTGGCCCGGGAGTGGTCCCTCCCTGCGGACGCGACGCTGCGCGACCTCGTGGCCGGCGCCCCCGACGGCGCGTGGGCCGACGTCCTCTCGGCGCACCTGGCCGCGATGACCGAGCAGTCGGCGACCATCCGGCAGCTGCGCGACGCGAACGCCCAGTTCCTGCGCGCCGCCGCCCGTTCGACGCAGGAGACGCTCGCGGCCACGGACCTGTCGGGCACCACCTACGACGCGCGAGGACGGGCGGCTTCTGCAGGCGAAGCCCACTTGTTCGACCGCGACCTCTGACCGCGACCTCTGACGCTCCACCACGAAAGGTCACGATGAGCACCTTCGGCCCACTCGGAACCGCCTACCGCGGGCTATCGGCGGCCCAGCAGGCGATGGACGTCGCCGGGCACAACGTCGCCAACGTCGGCACCGACGGCTACACCCGCCAGCGCATCGAGCAGTCCTCCATCACCTCTCCTGCCCAGGGCTGGGCCGGTTCCACCGGCGTGCAGGCAGGACAGGGCGTCTCGGTCGACCGCATCGCCCGACTGGGCAGTGCGCTCCTCGACGCCTCGGTGCGCACCACCGCGTCGACGGCCGGCTACCTCGCCCAGCGCTCCGCGGCCTTCGGCCGCATCGAGTCGACGCTGCGCGAGCCGGGCAGCGACGGGCTCTCCGCCCGCCTCACCGCCTTCTGGTCCGCTTGGCAGGACGTCGCGAACCAGCCGGGCGACCCGGGTGCGACGAGCGCGCTGCTCAGCACGGCGGGCCAGCTCGCCACGACGCTGTCCAGCGGCCGTGCAGCGCTCGAGACCCAGTGGGCCGACACCGCCACCGACACGCGCGGCATGGTGTCCTCCCTCAACGACGCGGCCACGCAGGTGGCGGCGCTCAACAAGCAGATCCGGTCGGCCGTGGCCCAGGGCGGCTCGCCCAACGAGCTGCTGGACGCACGCGCCCGGCTCACCGAGTCGGCCTCCTTCCTCGCCGGCGCGACCACCCGCGCCGAGGCAGACGGCACCGTGACCGTCTACCTCGGCGGCAACGCCCTCGTCAGGGGCGACAGCGCCCGGGCCGTCGCCGTGGTCGGGGCGACGATCATGGATCAGTCCGCGTCGTCGCCGCCGCGGCTCGAGTGGGCCGACCAGCCGGGCCACGAGGTCGGCCTCGAGGGCGGCACGATCGCGGGTGCGCTCTCAGTCCTCGCCCCGACGCAGCCGGACGGCACATCCGGCGCCATCGCCGGGGCCGCAGCCTCCTACGACGCCCTCGCCCGGTCCATCGCCTCGTCCGTCAACGCCGTGCACCGCAACGGACAGACCCGCACCGGCGCCACCGGCCTCGACTTCTTCCACCTCGACCCCACGCTGCCGGCGGCCCGGGGGCTCTCGGTCGTTCCGACGGGCGCCGACGGCATCGCGACCGCAGCGGTCGGGTCCGGGGCCCTCGACTCCTCCACCGCGGACGCCATCGCGCAGCTCTCCCGCGGAGCCGCCTCGCCCGACGCCCAGTGGGCAGCCTTCGTCACGGCGACGGGCAGCGCGTCGCGGGCCGCGACCCAGCAGTCCGCTCTGGCCGACGGCGCCGCCGGCAACGCCAAGCAGGCGCAGGTCGCAGGCGCGTCCGTGAGCCTCGACGAGGAGAGCGTGGGGCTCATCGCGGCCCAGCACGCCTACCAGGCGGCCGCGCGCGTCCTCAGCGCCATCGACGAAGCCCTCGACACCCTCATCAACCGCACCGGAAGCGTAGGACGCTGACCATGATCCGAGTTACCGACCAGTCGATGTCCCTCGCAGCGCAACGCGCGCTGGGCCGAGGCCAGTCGCGACTGGCCTCGGCCCAGCAGACCACCACCTCGGGCGCCCGCATCTCCCGGCCCTCCGACGACCCCGTCGGCACGGGCGAGGCCCTGCGCGTCCGCGCCGAGCTGGCCGCCCACGACCAGTTCCAGCGCAACATCGCCGACGGCACCGGCTGGCTGCGCACCATCGACTCCGCCCTCGACAGCGCAGGCGGGGCGCTGCGACAGGTGCGCGACGCGGTGGTCCAGGCCGGCAACGGGTCGCTGACCCAGGACGCCCGGGACGCGCTGGCCTCCGTCGTCGAGGGGCTACGGGCCGACCTGCTCGGCTCGGCCAACACGCGCTACCTCGGCCGCAACGTCTTCGCCGGAACCTCCGACGCCGAGGCCGCCTTCACCGACGGCAGGCCGCCGACCTTCAACGGCGCCCCCGGGAGCGTGACGCGCCGCATCGGTGCCGACCAGAGCGTGACCGTCGACGCCGACGGCCGCTCGGTGTTCGGCAGTGGCTCGGCATCCGTCTTCTCGCTGCTCGACGACATCGCGGCCGACCTGCGCGCGGGTACCGACCCCAGGTCACGGCTGGGGGCCCTCGACGCCGCGACGAGCACGGTCGTCGGCGCCCGCTCCGAGGTGGGCACCCGCTCGGCGCTGCTCGACCGCGCCAGCCAGGCCACGACCGACGCCACCACGACGCTCACCTCCCGGCGCACCGCCATCGAGGACGTCGACCTCGGCCAGGCCGTGCTCGATTTGGAGCTGCAGCAGACCGCCTACCAGGCGGCCCTCGCCGTCACGGCGAAGGTCCTGCAGCCGAGCCTGACGGAGTTCCTGCGATGAGCACCCTGATGTTCGAACAGCCGATGCCAGGCCTCGACCCGCACACCGTGTACGAGCTCGACGCCGTGGAGGGCGCCGACGGCGTCTTCAGCCTCCACCCGCAGGACGCCCCGGACGTCCGTCTCTTCCTGCTCGAGGCAGCGCTCTACCTGCCGTCGTACGTCCCCGAGGTCACTGCGGCCAGTGCGGAGATCGGGCTGGATCCGGACGACCCCGCCCGCATCCTCGTCGTGGCCACACCGGGCGAGGCGGGCACGTCCGTCAACCTGGCCGCCCCGGTGCTCGTCAACGAGTCCGCCGGGCGCGCAGTGCAGGCCATCCTCGACGGGTGGAACCTGCGAGCACCGCTCACCTGACAGACCAGGCCCCCGACGCGGTCGACACCTGGGGGGCGGGGCTCTCCAGACCATCCCTCCCCCGCACCCACCACCGCGACGGCACACGCCTTGGGTGCCGGGTGTGACGAAAAGGGGTGGACGGCACGGGTCGTAGGCCGGCCACGGGTGGGCGGGTCGCGTTTGGCCCTCGGCCCGGGTGTTGCTACGGTAGGCGACGCCTCGCAGGCGTAGTTCAGTAGCAGAACAGCCTTCTTCCAGAAGGAAGACGTACGTGCAATTCGTGCCGCCTGCTCCAGACGAAGGGCCCGGTCTCCACGACCGGGCCCTTCTGCTTGTCCCCCACCACCTGCGTCGCCCGCGTATGCCGTGTGGCCGGCCCGGCGGCATACGTCCCCAAGGGGACGGTGTGTCGCAACTGTGACCTGCCCCTCTTGCACTCGTTACCGGTCGGTAGCATCATGGAAGTGACCGGCCAGTAACTTGGCGCGCCCGGCTCGGCGACGACGCGGGCGCACGACGAGCGACAGAACGCGGAGGGTCCCCTGATGGGCCACTACAAGAGCAACGTGCGCGACCTCGAGTTCAACCTCTTCGAGGTGTTCAACCGGCAGGACGTTCTCGGGCAGGGCATCTACGCCGACGTCGACGTCGACGCGGCCAAGGACATCCTCCGCGAGGTCTCACGGCTCGCCGAGAACGAGCTCGCCGAGAGCCTCCTCGACAGCGACCGCAACCCGCCCGTCTACGACCCGGTGAGCCAGACGGTCACCATGCCCGACTCGTTCAAGAAGTCGTTCCGGGCGTACGTCGACGGCGACTGGGGCAACCTCGACGTCCCGGCCGAGCTCGGGGGCATGGTCGTCCCGGCGTCACTGCGCTGGTCCGTCGCCGAGATGGTCTGCGGCGCCAACCCGGCCGTCCACATGTTCACGGCCAGCTACTCCTTCGCCAGCCTGCTCTGGCACCTCGGCAACGACGACCAGAAGAAGCTCGCCAAGCACATCGTCGACAAGGCGTGGCACACGACGATGGTGCTCACCGAGCCCGACGCCGGCTCCGACGTCGGCGCCGRCCGCACCAGGGCCGTCCAGCAGCCCGACGGCACGTGGCACATCACCGGCGTCAAGCGCTTCATCACGAGCGCCGAGAGCGACCTGGTCGACAACGTCGTCCACTTCGTCCTCGCCCGCCCCGAGGGCGCCGGCCCGGGCACGAAGGGCCTGTCGCTCTTCATCGTCCCGAAGTTCCACGTCGACCTCGAGACCGGTGAGCTCGGCGAGCGCAACGGCGCCCACGTCACCAATGTCGAGCACAAGATGGGCCTCAAGGTCTCCACGACGTGCGAGGTGACGTTCGGCGAGCACGAGCCTGCTGTCGGCACCCTGCTCGGCGACGTCCACGACGGCATCGCGCAGATGTTCAAGGTCATCGAGAACGCCCGGATGTTCGTCGGCACCAAGGCGATTGCCACGCTGTCGACCGGCTACCTCAACGCACTCGAGTACGCCAAGGAGCGCGTCCAGGGCGCCGACCTCACGCAGATGACCGACAAGTCCGCCCCGCGGGTTCCCATCACCCACCACCCCGACGTCCGGCGCTCGCTCATGCTCCAGAAGGCGTATGCCGAGGGCCTGCGTGCGCTCGTCCTCTACACCGCGAGCCAGCAGGACGCGGTCAGCCAGGCCCAGTCCGGCAACCCGGCCGCCCCCCTCGAGCAGGGCTCGGCCGCCGAGGTCGCCAACCGGATCAGCGACCTCATGCTCCCGCTCGTCAAGGGCCTCGGCTCCGAGCGCGCCTGGGTGCTGCTCGGCACGGAGTCGCTCCAGACCTACGGCGGCTCGGGCTTCCTGCAGGACTACCCGATCGAGCAGTACGTGCGTGACGCGAAGATCGACACGCTCTACGAGGGCACCACGGCCATCCAGGGCCTCGACTTCTTCTTCCGCAAGATCGTCCGGGACAAGGGCCAGGCCCTCCAGCTCGTCGCCGGCCAGATGCAGGAGTTCGCCAAGGACCTCGGTGGGTCGCTCGACAAGGAGCGCGAGCTGCTCGGCAAGGCCCTCGAGGACGTCCAGGGCATCGTCGGTCACATGATCGGCGACCTCGTCAAGAGCGACCCGCGGATGGGGGGCGACACCGCCAACCTCTACAAGGTGGGCCAGAACACGACGCGCCTGCTCCTCGCGGCCGGCGACCTCGTCGTCGGCTGGCTGCTGCTGCGTCAGGCCGAGGTGGCGCAGAAGGCCCTCGACGGCGGCGCCACCGGCAAGGACGCCGACTTCTACCGCGGCAAGGTCGCAGCAGCCTCCTTCTACGCCAAGAACGTCCTGCCGAAGCTCACCGCCGAGCGTGCGATTGCCGAAACCACCGACAACGACCTCATGGACGTCCCCGAGTCAGCCTTCTGACCCCCACACCCGCCCCTCGATCGAAAGAGCAGCTCGTCCGCATCCGGGACGAGCTGCTCTTTCGATCAGACGGCGCGCTGGTAGGCCGGGCAGAGCTCGACGACGCGGAATCCCAAGGCCTCGTTGATCGAGACCATCCATGAGTTCGTGTCGTCGTTCCCCGTGACCACGCGCCGGCGCTCGGGGTGGTCAGCCTGCAGGCGCCGGAGGTTCTCGACCTTGACCGCCATCCCGAGCCGGTGGCCCCGATGCTCGCGGTGCACGAGCGTGCCCCACTGCCAGGCCATTCCGGGCGCGCCGGACGGCAGCATGAGGTCGGTGTAGGCGACGACGTCACCCGTCGAGCGGTGCACGGCGACGGTGGTCAGGCGCGCCCTCCCCTGCTGCCGGAAGACCTCGAGGTACTCCTCGTAGCGGGCCGGGGTCAGCGACTCCTCCTCGAACTCGATGTCGCCGGTCGGGGCGTCGACGGCGAGCTGGTTCATGACGGAGCAGAGCGACTGCTGCAGGTGCTCGGGCACTCCCCCGACATGGGTCTCGAGACGATACGTGGCCTCCCAGAGCGGCCGCGCGTCATCCGCGTGACGATCGAGGAGGTCGTCCGCGACGGGCAGCTCGAGGTGTCGCATGACCTCGGTGTTGCTGAGGTGGAAGCCGTGGCGCTCGGCGAACCGACGGTAGTCGTGGCCGTCGGAATCGGGCGGGACGAGGAAGTCGACGATGGCCGTGACGCGGCCCTCGTCACGGGCCCGGCCGAGGACTCTCTCGACGAGAGCCGTGCCGGCGCCGCGCCGGCGGTGGGGCGGGTCGACCTGGACGTCGAACCACGTCATCGTGGTGTTGTCCTCCATCGGCAGCCACAGCGTCGCGACCCCGACGAGCTCCCCGGCGTCGAAGGCGCCCCACATCTCCATCGGCTCGGCCTTGTCGACGTGACGCCACTCGACGAGCGTCTCGGCCAGCGACGGAGGCTCGTTCCACGGCCGCGCGTGACCCTTGCTGGCGCAGATGACCTCGTAGGCGCGCGCGCACTCCGAGTCGTCGTGCACGTCGATGAGCCTCGTCTCCATGACTCGACGGTAGGGCCCGGCGCCCGCGCCGTGCCATCGAGTTTCCCCGCCTCCCCGCGGGTCTCAGGTGGCGGGCGCGGGGAGGCGAGCGCATTGGTGGTCTGACCGGAGGTCGAAGCACGAACGGCGGCCCGAGCAGGTGAGTTCTCCTGCTCGGACCGCCGTCGCGTCACTGGGTGCAGGGACCCGGCTTCCGCCGGGTCGAGCCCGTGCTCCTCGGTTCAGAGAGTCTCTTCGCGACGCTCGACACGGCGCTCGACGACGTCGTCACCCTCGACGCGGCGCTCGACGACGTCGGGCGCACCACGGCGCTCCGTGACGACGGTGTGCTGGGTCCGGGCGCGCTGGGCGTTGAGCACGAGCGCGAGGATGATCGCCAGCGCACCGGCGACCATGAGGATGATGCCGATCGTGTTGCCGGTGCCGCTGCCCAGGTTGAGGACGCTGGAGTCGATGTTCGTGAAGTAGAAGATGGCTCCGACGACGAGCAGGAAGATCCCGAGTCCGATACCCATGCGCGCTCCTTGGCTGGGGTACGCCCTGAATGCGCACCTTTGTCACCCCATACCCGCCCGCCGCCGAACGTCCACGCCCGACCGGCCGGCCGGCGTCCCGGGCGACCCGGGGGCTCAGCGCGAGCGCCGTCGCCCGACGGCGAGCGTGACGGCGGAGACGAGGAGCATGACGACGCCCACGCCAATCGCGATCGCCATCTCGTAGTAGAGGTTGCGCGCGGCGAGGCCGTAGGCGGCGTCGGCGATGGTCCGCGCCACCTCCGGGTCGACGCGCTGCATGAGCGGCTCCCTCGCCATCATGACCGCGAGCGCGAGCGCGAGTGCCGTCACGATCCAACCGAGGGCCACGAGCGTCGTCGCCGTGCGCCAACGCCGGGCCAGGGCGATGGACAGCAGGCCCAGTGCCGCGACGACGAGCGGCGCCCACGGGCCCCAGGCGCCGGCGATGCGGTATGCCTGTTGCGCGTTCTGGAGGTCGGCGGCCTTGACGAGGGGGATCGTCACGACCGGCGCCAGCGAGCCGGCGTTCGGAACTCCGGCCTGCTCGAGGGTCGAGGTGAGCGCCGGGACGGGGATGGTGACCGCCACCGAGACCCGGCCCTGGACGTCGAGCCGGGTGTCGGCACGGCCCTGCATGACGTTGATGAACTGGGTGTGGACGGCGCGGATGCCGCTCGTCCACGCGTCCGCGACCTGAGGGCTGGCGACGAGAGCGGCAGCCTGGGCGCGGAGAGGCACCTCCAGCGCCTTCTCGATCGCGGGCTGCAGGTCGACGGCCCCGAGCACGCCCTGCACGAGGCCGTCGGTGAGCGCCTCCTGGACCTGCGGCTTGGCGACGACGGGACGCAGCTCCTCGACGAAGACGTCGGTGTGTGTCAGCAGCACGGCGGCCCAGAACCCCACGAGCGACACGGGGAGCAGGACGATGGCCAGCAGCCCGCACACGACCGAGAGGACGGAGCGGCCGCCACCACCAGATGACTGTCGTGCCACGCCTGCCGCCTCGTCCGCTCGGTGTCTTCCGCGCCGGGTCGGGCGCGCTAGTCGCCCGCCTGCACCCCGCGGAGGTCGAGAGTCAGTGTGGCACCGGCGGCCGGGTCCAGGGTGACCGGGATACCCCAGTCCTGCTGGAAGAGGTGGCAGGCGGCGTGCTCGGGCACCTCGCCCGTCTGGGGGTCGCCGTCGCACGCGGCGGCCTGGACCGAGATGTGCAGCGTGCCCGACCCGATCCCCTCGCGCAGCACGAGCGTCCGGGCCAGTCCCTCCGCCCGGCCCGCGCCCGAGACGAGCAGCGCGTCGGGGGTGGCGGACACGTCGAGCCGGGTCGGGTCGCCCCAGCGGAAGTCGAGCTTCTGACCTGCCGGCGGTACGAACGTCACCTCGAGGGCCACCTCGCCGGCAGGCAGCGGCGTCGGGGGCCGCTGGGTGCGGTGCGCGGGTCCGTCCACCCGCTGGGCGGCGTCGGGCAGGCCGACGCGCGTCAGGCGGTGGGCTGCCGACTCGACGACGACGAGGCGCACCTCGTCCGTCTGCGGGTCGCGCTCGACGACGGCGTCGCTGGGCTCGGCGAGGCCCTGCGCGAGGGACGGCGTCGCTGGGCTCGGCGAGGCCCTGCGCGAGGG
>NZ_JBFULD010000147.1:0-9902 GCF_056400505.1 Terrabacter sp. P5_B1 | reverse complement strand
TACTCGAGTGGCCAGATCCCGACCCCGAGGAGCGCACGACTCATGACCGACCAGCCTCGCCTCGAGCTGCTGCCCGCCGTCGACATCGCGGGCGGTCGCGCCGTGCAGCTGGTCCAGGGCGTCGCCGGCAGCGGGGGCGAGTTCGGTGACYCGTGGGAAGCCGCGCAGCGCTGGCAGGAGCAGGGCGCCGAGTGGATCCACCTCGTCGACCTCGACGCAGCCTTCGGCCGCGGCAGCAACCGCGACCTCATCGCCTCGATCGTCGGCCGCCTCGACCTGCAGGTCGAGCTCTCGGGCGGGATCCGTGACACCGAGTCGCTCGACGCGGCGCTCGCGACCGGCTGCCGCCGCGTCAACATCGGTACGGCGGCCCTCGAGGACCCTGACTGGACGGCCTCGATCATCGCGGCCCACGGCGACCGCGTCGCCATCGGTCTCGACGTCCGGGGCACGATGCTCGCGGCGCGCGGCTGGACCCGGGAGGGCGGCGACCTGTGGGAGACGCTCGAGCGTCTCGACGCCGAGGGCTGCGCCCGATACGTCGTCACCGACGTCAACAAGGACGGCATGCTCCAGGGCGCCAACGTCGACCTGCTCCGTGACGTGTGCGCGCGCACCGACCGCCCCGTCGTCGCGAGCGGCGGCGTCTCGACGCTCGAGGACATCGCCACGATCCGTGGGCTCGTCGGCGACGGCGTCGAGGGAGCCATCGTCGGCTCGGCGCTCTACCGCGGCGCGTTCACCCTGCCCGAGGCCCTCGACGTCGCCGGACGACCCGGCTCATGACCGCAGCCGGGTCCGGCCACCCGGACCGCCCCGATGACCGGGACCACGGGGACCACCGCGACGAGCAGGGACGTCCCGCGGACTCCGCCGGTCAGGCGTGGGAGGGTAGGTCGATCCCCTCACACGGCTTCTCCGGCGACACGGGAGCGGCCGACGAGAGGCTCCTCGCCGCCCTCGCGGCGGCGCACGAGGCCCCGGGCGACGACGCAGAGGTCACCCTGATGGAGCACACGGCGCAGGCGCGCTGGCTGGTCCCCGTCGTCGCCGTCGCCGCGGAGGTCGACGAGTCCGGACCGCACACGGTCGACACCCGCAGCGACATGGCCGCCGTGACGCTGACGTCCCCGGATGGCTCCCGGGCCCTGCCGATGTTCACCTCCCTCGAGAGCCTTGCGGCATGGGACCCGACGGCCAGGCCGGTCCCAGTCCGTGCGGCAGCCGCGGCGCAGGCGGCGATCAGCGAGGAGTGCCGGGTGCTGGTGCTCGACGTCGCCTCGAGCCACGCGACGGTGCTGCGCCCGAGCATGCTGTGGGCCCTCGCCCAGGAGCGTGCCTGGCAACCCAGCCACCGTGACCCCCACGTTGCGGCCGCCGTACGCGCGGCCGTCGAGTCCGAGCCCCAGGTGTCGGCACATCGCGTCGAGGCCGGCGAACCCGTCGGGGCCGGCGTCCTGCGCGTCGTGCTGGCGCTCGAGCCCGGGCTCGACGCCGACCAGGTGGGGGCCGTCGCCACCCGGATCGGGGAGCGCATCGCGACCGACGGCGAGACCCGTGCGAGGATCGATGCTCTGACCTTCGCGCTCGAAGCAGCGCGCTGAGCACACCACGAGCGGAGGTGCCGGACGTGGACACCACACCCCAGGCGACCCGGGAACACGACCCCGAGGCGCCCGCTGCGCCGGGCCATGTCGCCGACGCCACCACCCGGCACGGGCGAGGGACCGCTTCGGGTGCGCCGAGCGGGCCCCTCGGCTTCATCGTCGACCCGGCCCTCGACGCGCAACGCCGTCGGGACCTGCGGCAGATGCGCCTCGTGGCAACCGGGCTGCTCGTGTTCGCCGCGATCGTCTACATCCTGACGCGCGGTCACGACGACGGCGTCCTCGGCTTCGTCAACGCGGGCGCCGAGGCCTCGATGGTCGGTGCCTGTGCCGACTGGTTCGCCGTCACGGCCATCTTCCGTCACCCGCTCGGACTGCCGATCCCGCACACGGCCCTCATCCCCCGCAAGAAGGAGATGATCGGGCGCAGCCTGGAGGAGTTCGTCAGCGAGAACTTCATGCGCGAGGACATCATCCGCGAGCGCGTGCTCGATGCCGAGCCCACCCGACGTGCCGCCGAGTGGGCCCTCGCGCCGGGCCACGCGAAGCGACTCGTCGACGAGGTGGCCACGGTCACCGTCCACGCACTGCACCGTATCCCGGACGAGGACGTCCGCGCGGTCATCGAGCAGGCGGTGCTGCCGCGTCTCGCCCAGGAGCCGATCAGCTCGCTGGCCGGAGGGCTGCTCGACCAGGTGGTCCGCGACGAGGCGCACGTCGGACTCGTCGACCTCGCGCTCGACGAGGTCCGCGGCTGGCTCGTCGACAACGAGGACCTCTTCGAGTCGCTCATCACCCAGCGCGCGCCTGCCTGGGTGCCCGATGCGATCAACGACCTCGTCGCCCGCAAGATCCATGTCGAGGCGCTCAAGTGGCTGGCCGACATCCGGAACGACCCCCGGCACGATGTGCGGCTGGCTCTCGACAAGCTGCTCATCGACCTTGCCGACGACCTCCAGCACGACCCCGTCACCCAGGCCAAGGCAGAGCGGCTCAAGGAGCGCGTGCTCGCGCACCCGCAGGTGGCCGACACGGCGATGGCGCTGTGGGCATCGTTCCGCGCCGTCGTCATCGCTGCGCTCGAGGACGAGGCGGGGCCGGTTCGGGCTCGGGCCGTCCGCGAGGTGACGGCACTCGCCGAGCGGCTGCTCGCCGACGCCGCGCTCCGTGCCCGCATCGACACCCGCATCTGCGACGCGACGATCTACGCCATCGACCGCTACGGCACCGAGCTGACCCGCATCATCAGTGACACCGTCGACCGGTGGGACGGCAAGGAGACGGCCGAGCGCGTCGAGCTCCAGGTCGGCCGCGACCTGCAGTTCATCCGCATCAACGGCACCCTGGTCGGAGGCCTCATCGGCATGCTCATCCACGCCGTCTCGATCCTCCTGCCCTCCTGAGCCGGGAGCCCTTCCCGTGAGGTGGCGGATGGTGCTGCGCCCGGTGGGGTCATCACCCCACCGGGCGCAGCACCATCCGCAGCCTCATCCGCGCCGAGCTCAGGCGTGCGCGTCGAGCCGCTCGGTGACGGTGCGGAGGGTGTCGTGCAGGGCACGCAGCTGCTCGCGTGAGAGCCCGCTGCGTGCTGCGATCTGGCGCGGTACGTCGCCGAGGGCGCCGAGCCGGTCCCGGCCGGCCGCGGTCACCGAGACGAGCACTCGTCGCTCGTCCTCAGGGTCGCGCTCGCGTCGCACGAGTCCGGCCGCCTCCATGCGCTTGAGCAGGGGCGAGAGCGTGCCGGAGTCGAGCTGCATCAGCTCGCCGAGCCGGCCGACCGTGAGCGGGCCGTGCTCGCCGACCGTCATGAGCGCGATGTACTGCGGGTAGGAGAGCCCGTGCTCCGACAGCAGCTCCCGGTAGACCGCGTCGAACGCCCGCACGGTCGTGTGCATGGCATAGCAGATCTGTTGCTCGAGGCTGAGGGGACTCGAGGCGGCGGCGGCGGTCGAGTTGGACGGGCTCATGACCCAAGCGTACTATCAAATTGCGCACAACTTAATTGCCAACGATCGAAGGACTTTGATGAGCACCGCCACCCAGACCGCCCAGTACGTCGCCTCGGCCACCGCCTCCGGGCGCGAGGGTCGCACCATCACCTCCGACGGCCGGCTCGACGTCACGCTCGCCGCCCCGCGCGAGCTCGGTGGCAGCGGCGAGGGCACGAACCCCGAGCAGCTCTTCGCCGCCGGGTATGCCGCGTGCTTCGCGAGTGCTCTCGGCCTCGTCGCGCGCCAGCGTCGGGTCGAGGACTTCGACGTCGCGGTGACCGCCGACGTCAGCCTCTCCGGGTCCTCGAGCACCGGCTTCGGTCTCGGCGTCGTCCTGCACGTCGAGCTGCCGGAGGGCATCGACCCGCAGCTCGGCCGCGAACTCGTCGACACCGCGCACCAGGTGTGCCCCTACTCCAACGCCACTCGCGGCAACATCCCCGTCGAGATCGTCGTCGACTGACCCGCGCACCCCCCCCGCGGTCCACCCACCACTGCGAAATCCCCTGACATCCAAGGAGACCCGATGACCAACCCCCGTGAGGTCCAGCTCAAGAGCCGCCCCGTCGGCTGGCCCACCCCCGACGACTTCGAGCTCGTCGAGAGCGCGCACGTCGACCTCGCCGACGGCCAGGTCCGCGTCCGCAACGCGGTCATGTCCGTCGACCCCTACATGCGTGGCCGCATGAGCGACGCCAAGTCGTATGCCGAGCCGTATGCGCTGGGTGCGGCCATGCACGGCGGGGCCGTGGGAGTCGTCGTCGAGTCGACGGCCGAGGGCATCGCCGTGGGCGACCACGTGCTGCACGGTCTCGGCTGGCGCGAGGAGGCCGTCGTCGACGGCTCCGGCGTCCGCGTCGTCGACACGGCGGTGGCCCCGGCCTCCGCCTACCTGGGCGTGCTCGGCATGACCGGCCTCACGGCATACGCCGGCCTGACGCGCGTCGCGGGACTCAAGGAGGGCGACGTCGTCTTCGTGTCCGGCGCGGCCGGCGCCGTGGGCAGCGTCGTCGGCCAGATCGCCAAGGCGCTGGGCGCGAGCCGCGTCATCGGCAGCGCCGGCTCGCAGGAGAAGGTCGACCACCTCCTGGGCGACCTCGGCTTCGACGCGGCGTTCAACTACAAGGACGGGCGCGTCTCCGACCTGCTGCGCGAGGCGGCTCCCGACGGCATCGACGTCTACTTCGACAACGTCGGCGGCGACCACCTCGAGGGCGCGATCGGTTCGCTCCGCCTGGGCGGGCGCATCGCGATCTGCGGCGCGATCTCGGTCTACAACAACACCGAGGCGGCCCCGGGCCCGCGCAACCTCGCCCGCCTCATCCAGACACGTGGCACCATCACCGGCTTCCTCGTCGGGGACCACTGGGACCTCGCGGGGGAGTGTGCCCAGCGCGCGGCCGGCTGGATCGCCGACGGCACCCTGACCTCGCGCGAGACGTTCAGCGACGGGATCGACCACGCGGTCGACGCCTTCCTCGGCGTCCTGCGCGGCGAGAACGTCGGCAAGATGCTCGTCCGCCTCTGACCAACCGAAAGAGCGATCCGTCCGCGGGCCACGCGGACGGATCGCTCTTTCGTTCAGGTGCCCAGCAGGTCCTTGGCCTTGTCGGCGGGCAGCAGGTCGTGGCGCAGGGGTTCGCGCACGAACGACCCGGTGCCGTGCGACACCGACCGCAGGTCGATCGGGTAGCGTGACAGCTCCGCCTGCGGCACCTCGGCGTGCACGACGGTCCAGCCGTCGCCCGGGCCCATCCCGTCAGCCGGTTCGGTGCCGAGCACCTGACCGCGCCGACCCCGCAGGTCGGACATGACGGCGCCGAGGTACTCGTCGGCGATGGTGATGTCGACGCGGTCGATGGGCTCGAGCAACGCCATCGTCGAGGCGTTCGCCGCCTCCTTGAGCGCCAACGCCGCGGCGGTCTGGAAGGCGACGTCGGACGAGTCGACCGAGTGCGCCTTGCCGTCGGTGAGCGTGACGCGGACGTCGACGACCGGGTGTCCCGTGAGCAGGCCCTTCTCCAGCTGGAGCCGGGTGCCCTTCTCCACGGACGGGATGAACTGGCGCGGCACGGCGCCGCCGACGACCTTGTCGACGAACTCGAAGCCGGCCCCGCGCGGGAGCGGCTCGATCTCGATCGAGCACACGGCATACTGCCCGTGGCCGCCCGACTGCTTGACGTGGCGGCCCTGCACCGAGCAGTGCCGCACGAAGGTCTCACGGAGCGCGGTTCGGTAGGGCTCAGCCACCACGGTCACGCCGTAGCGGTCCGCCAGCTGGCCGATGAGGTCGTCGACGTGGGCCTGACCCATGGTCCAGAGCACGACCTGGTCGGTCTCGCTCGAGTGCTCCATCCGCATCGTCACGTCCTCCGCGACGAGACGCTGCAGGGCGCCGCCGAGCTTGTCGTCGTCGGACTTCGTCGCGGCCCGGATCGCCACCGGCAGCTGCGGCTCGGGCAGGAGCCACGGCGCGACGACCGCGGGCCGCTCCGGCGAGGAGAGGGTGTCGGACGTCTCGGCCCGGGTCAGCTTCGACACGAGGGCGATGTCGCCGGCGATCGCGGTGCCACGGGGCCGGTGCGTCTCGACGAACGGCGAGGCGAGCGGGCCGACGCGCTCGTCGTCGTCGTGCGCCGGGTGACCGGCGACCTCGTGCCCGACGAAGTCGCCGAGGTGTCCCGACACGTGCACCGGCTCGTCGACGCGCAGGGTGCCGGAGAACACGCGCACGAGTGACAGGCGACCGACGTAGGGGTCCGTCGTCGTGCGCACGACCTCGGCCACGAGCGGCTGCGACGGGTCACACGTGACGCCGTTGACGGAACCGCCCACGGGGGAGGTGATCGGGGGGAGCGGGTGGATGGTCGGGTCGGGAAAGGCCCGCTCGACGATCCCGAGCAGCTCCTCGACCCCTGCGCCGGTGAGCGGCGAGACGGGGACGATGGGGAAGAACGTGCCGTGCGCGATGGCCGTGCGCAGGTCGGTGAGCAACGACTCGGTGTCGATGCTCTCGCCCTCGAGGTAGCGGTCGAGCAGGGTCGCGTCCTCGGACTCCTCGATGACGGACTCGATGAGCGCCGCCCGAGCGTCCTCGTGGTCCTCGGACGTGTCGCCCGTCAGCAGACCGACGACGCCGGTGACCGAGCCGCCGTCGACGACGGGCCAGTGCGTGGCCCGGGCGTCGCCGAAGGTGCGGCGACACGTCTCGATGGTCGTGGCGAAGTCGGCACGGGGCTGGTCGAGATGGGTCACGACGACGGCGCGGGGCATGCCGAGGGCCGCGCACTCACGCCAGAGCAGCGACACGGGCCGGTCGATGTCGTCGGCGCCGGAGACGACGAAGATCGCGGCGTCGGCGGCGCGCAGCCCGGCTCTCAGGTCACCGACGAAGTCGGGGTAGCCGGGGGTGTCCAGGAGGTTGAGGGTGACCGGACCGGACGTGAACGAGGCGGCGGTGAGGGTCGTCGTCCGCACGTGGTCGCCGCTGCTGGTGCGCTGACCGGGCACGCGCGCCGCGACGAGCGCCTCGAAGAGTGCGGTCTTGCCGGCCCCGCCGGGTCCGACCAGCACGACGTTGCGGATGTCCTGCGGCGAGGCGGGGTTGGGGGCCGCAGGAAGGTCTGATCTGCCGGGCGTCTTTGCCATGACCCCACCCTTCTCCTGTCGCACGGCCGTCACAAGACCTCTGGCGTATGCCGCCCGCCACCGTCATCGAGGGCGCGCACCGAGCGCGTCGGGACAGGCGTCCGGCCGCGAATGCGGATGCGGGCCGTCGGCGGGGGATGACAGGCTGGCGGGATGGATCTGGGGGCCTACCGGCCGGTGCTGGCAAACCGCGACACCCGCCAGGCGCTGCTGCTCGGGTTCCTCATCCGCGTTCCCATGTGGGCGGGGGCGGTGATCCTCACGCTGCACGTCGTGACGTCGCTCGGCCGGAGCTACGGCGAAGCAGGTCTCGTCACGGCTGCGTCCACCGTGGCGGTCGCCGTCTCCGGCCCGTGGCGCGGCAGGCTGCTCGACCGGATCGGACTGCGCCGTACCGTCGGGCCCTCGCTCGTCGTCCAGGCGGTGTGCTGGTCGATCGCGCCGTGGCTGGGCTACGCCCCGCTCATCGCGTTCGCGGCGCTCGCCGGGCTCTTCGTCGTCCCGACCTTCTCGATCCTGCGGCAGGTCATCATCCGCTCGGTGCCGAGCGACCAGCGCCGCACGGCCCTTTCCCTCGACTCGTCGGCGACCGAGCTGTCCTTCATGGCCGGGCCGGCCATCGGCGTGTGGCTGGCCACCTCGTGGGACACCGGCTGGGCCCTGCTCGTGTGCGAGCTGACCTCCGTCGCAGCGGGGTTCGTGCTGTGGCTGGTCAACCCGCCGCTCACCTCCGAGTCCGCCGAGAGCGAGCCGGGTCGCGACACGGCCGGGGAGCAGGTTGCCGGTGACGAGCCGGGCGAGGCGGCGCGCGCCGAGGCCATCGCCGCGAGCTCGGACGATGTGGGTGCCGACGTCGTCACCCCGCGCCGCGCGATCCGCGGCTTCATCACGGTCCCCGTGGCAGCGGTCTATCTTGCCGCCGCCTGCTCGACGCTCGTCCTCAGCGGCACCGACGTCTCGATCGTGGCGGCCCTGCGCACCTTCGAGGCGACCGGCTCGATCGGCTGGGTGCTCGCACTCTGGGGCGCGGGTTCGCTCGTCGGCGGCCTGCTCTACGGCGCCTGGCACCGCTCCTTCTCGGTCTTCTGGCTGCTCGGCGGCCTTGCCGCCACCACCGCGCCCGTCGCCCTCGCCGTCGGGGTGCCGAGCTTCGCCGTGCTCATCACGGTGTCGGGCTTCCTCTGCGCCCCGACGATCACGGCCACCGTCGAGCAGCTGAGCCGCCAGGTCCCCGAACGGTTCCGCGGGGAGATGATGGGCTGGCACGGGTCGGCGATGACTGCCGGCTCCGCCGTGGGGGCCCCGGTCGCGGGTTTCGCCATCGACCACGGCGGGTGGCAGTGGGGGTTCGTCGTCGTGTCCGCCCTCGGTGTCGTCATCGCGGTGGCGGGCCTCGTCGGCTCGCACGCCGATCGGAGCTGGGCCGTCCGGCAGCGGGTCGGCCGGACCGTCCCCACCGATTCGGAGCACGGGGCCACGACTGCTAACATGGAGCACTGACCAGCCGTCACCAGGTTCCCGCTCCGGCGGAGGCCCGGTGGCGACGTGCAAGAGAAGCTCGCTTCCACCCGCGTCAACCTCACGGTTGCCGGGTCAAGGTCTGCTCGACCGGATGCCGTCCGCGGCGCACGTGTCGAGCCGTGTGACGCGACGGCGACCGTCCGGCATACGCGACCCTTGGGCTCCTCGTGCACACACGGGGAGCCCTTTTCTCGTTGTGGTCGCAGCAGGACGGACGACACCCCGTCTGGTCACCCATTTCTCGAAACTTAGGAGCACCACATCAGCGAGCCTCGCATCAACGAGCGCATCCGGGTCCCGGAAGTGCGCTTGGTTGGCCCCAACGGCGAGCAGGTCGGCATCGTCCGCGTCGAGGACGCGCTGCGTCTGGCCGAGGAGGCGAACCTCGACCTCGTCGAGGTGGCCCCCATGGCCAAGCCGCCGGTCGCCAAGCTCATGGACTTCGGCAAGTTCAAGTACGAAGCCGCCATGAAGGCACGGGAAGCGCGCAAGAACCAGGTCAACACGGTCATCAAGGAGATCAAGCTCCGTCCGAAGATCGACCCGCACGACTACGGCACCAAGAAGGGCCACGTCGAGCGGTTCCTCAAGGCCGGAGACAAGGTCAAGGTGACGATCATGTTCCGCGGCCGCGAGCAGAGCCGTCCCGAGCTGGGTCGTCGTCTGCTCGAGCGCCTCGCCGAGGACATCGCCGAGCTCGGCTTCGTCGAGTCGGCCCCGAAGCAGGACGGCCGCAACATGATCATGGTGATCGGCCCGACCAAGAAGAAGGCCGAGGCCAAGGCCGAGCAGCGCCGGTCCCGCGAGCAGCACGACCAGCGGGCCTCTGACCCGGCGGCGACCACGGAAGCCCCGGCGGCCCCCGCCGACGAGCAGCCCGAGGCGCAGGCCCCGCAGGCCCCGCCGGCCCCGCAGACCGACGAGGCCACCGCCGCCGCCGAATGATCGGCCGGTAGTGACCCGCCGGAGGCGCGAGCCCCGGCACGACAGACCACGTGCGTCACTGACGCGCGCAACACGAAGGAGATCGGCCCCATGCCGAAGATGAAGACGCACAGCGGTGCGAAGAAGCGTTTCCGCCTCACGGGCACCGGCAAGGTCATGCGCGAGCAGGCCGGCGGTCGCCACCTGCTCG
>NZ_JBFULD010000146.1:0-9954 GCF_056400505.1 Terrabacter sp. P5_B1 | reverse complement strand
CCCCGCATGCAGCAGTCGTTCGCGGTCACCCAGGTCGCCATGACCGTGCAGCTGGCCACGACCGCCAACCCGGGCGTCTACGGCCAGGCCCTGCACGCCGTCGCCACCGTCGGTGGAGCCGGCACCGGCGCGGTCCAATTCAGCGTCGACGGAACGCCACTCGGGGCGCCGGTAGCCCTCAGCGGCGGACATGCGACCAGCCCGGCCCTCACCGACCCCGCCGGGCACCCACTCACCCCGGGCGCCCACGCCGTCGCGGCCGCGTTCAGCCCGACCGACACCACCACGTACCTGCCGTCCGCCAACCAGCTCACTCAGGTCGTGGACCAGGCAGCGACCACCACCGCCGTCGCGGTCCGCGCGAAGACGATCAGCGCCGCCGTCACGCCGGTCGCCCCCGGCGCCGGCGCCCCCACCGGCACGGTCACCTTCAGCGTGAACGGCAAGACCGTCGGGACGGCCCCGCTCACCGGCGGGACGGCAACCCTGCCGTACGCCGTCGGGGCCGGCCAGGCCAACCGGGTCGCCGCAGCCTACCCAGGCAGCAGCACCTTCACCGGCAGCTCCGGCTCGACCGCCCGGACCGACCCGCGGATCGTCGCGACGGCCACTGCAGCGACGGCGAAGACCCGCTACGGCTGGTACCGCTCCCCGGTCACCGTCACGTTCACCTGCATCCCGACCAGCGCAGCCCTGACCGCCGCGTGCCCGGCACCGGTGCGGCTCACCCGAGCCGGCGCGGCCCAGAGCGTCACCCGCACCATCACGGCCGCAGACGGCGGCACCGCGACAGCCGTCGTCTCCGTCAACATCGACCTGGCCCTGCCGTCAGTGCGGCTGAGCGGCCCGGTCAACGGCGCGACCTACCTCGGCGCCGCGCCGCCCGCCCGGTGTGCCGGCAGCGACCCGCTGTCCGGGCTCGCCTCTTGCACCGTAAGCAAGACCGTGAGCGGCCAATACACGACCGTCACGGCGGTCGCGACCGACCGCGCCGGCAACGTCGCGAGGAGCGGCCCCGTCCGGTACCGGACCCTGACCGCCTGGCTGTCCGGCGCGACGTACGCCAACGGCGCGTTCCAGGTCAGGAGCGGCCGGGCCTACACGCTGACCGCGCTCGCCGGGACCCGGCCGGTCTACTACGACGCGGCACGTGCCCCCGGCACACCGATGCGACGCGACAAGGCCATGCTCGCCGCAGGCCCCGGCCGCTGGAACCTGGGAATCAGGATGGGCGGCATGCGCAGCGGCGACTGGAACCTCGGCGTGAAGATCGGAACGACCATGGTCATCGTCCGCGTTCACGTCCGCTGAGCCTCCCGGCCGCCTGTCGCGCCGCCACGCAAGCTCAGGGGGCAGTGCGCCGGCCAGTCCAGGAGCACGTGACCGAGCGGCCTCCGTAGCCAACAACTGCGCCTAACAGCTCCGTGGCCGGCGGCGGCCCATGCGCGCGTGGCGAATGCACCGACCGGCCCAGGCGGGATGGCGAACGTCCGCATCTGCCGCAGATGGTGCGCGGCGCAGCGCGGCGCGGTGTGGGCCCGGGCCCGCGGCGGGAACGAAGCATCCAGGCTCGCTGCAGCATGGCGGACATCGAGCATTGCCGCCATGCCCGGGGTTGGGGGCTGCTCGGTGTCGGCCGCTGGCGCAGAGCGACTCGAGGCCACAGCGACCGTACTCACCATGCCCAGGGCAACCAGCGCAGCCAGCATCTCGCTCAGCACACGTTTCCCGCAGGAGCCTGCGATCCGCGGCAGATCGATGCGCGCGGTGTCGCTCGCTGCCTACTGCCCGTTGTTGCCCGTGCTTTCGACGGCCTGGCCTTCGGCCTCTTCAGCCTCCTTGGCGGCAGCTTTGACGTCCTTGGCGACGACATCGTCGATGGCAGTCATGACGATCGTGTTGGCCATCTGGAGGGCTCGCCGGAGCTCGACAGCTGCAGGGTCGGACACAAGGGCAACTATGCCGGAATGTCCCGGCTCGATCGCAGCCTGCAGCTCGTCCGCCAACTCGTGCCGGTGATGGAGCTGACCCACCTTGCCAGCCGCCGCCCCTGCTGCCCCCAAAACCGCGGCGCTGCCGAGGACCGACGGGGGGAAGATAAGCCCTAGGGCCGCGCCACCAACGACTCCCCAAGTGAGGCCACGCCGGGTCGTGTGGTCGGTTGCCCGCTGGACTTCGACCTTTCCGTCAGCCTCCCGTTTCACCACGATGACGCCCTCGATTTCGACATGTCGGCCGTCTTCGACCTTTTTGAGCGCCCCGTATGCCTCCTGCGCGCTCGTCGTGTTCGCGAAGTCCGCGATCAGCAGGGTGTACGCGCCGTCGGACACGGCCCCAACGACGGTCACCTGCGGCTCCGCGGAGCTGCCTACAGCCTCTGACATGAGCGTCTCCTCATCAGAACGAGTCCAGCGGCGGCGCCCCCGCCCTTTAGGACACATGGGGGCGCCTGTCCCTTCACGCTAGGGAACACAGACCGGGGTGAGATCACTCTCCGAAGGTGAAACGGTGCTGCGCTCGCATGAGCCGGGGCGCCGGATTCGTGCGGCGAGCACCACTGAGCCCCCCAACACCCGGGAGGAAGGGTCCCGTGCATGATCCGCCGGGTCCGTCCCTTCGGCGTCGGCGGCAGGAGCGAAGCCTGGAGCGAAGCCCGGTGGAGCGGCCGTTGCATGCTTCAGGGCCCGGAACATCCGTGGTGCGCTGGGTACCCCGAACCGCACATAATCCGGCACGCGACCAAGATCAGTCCCAACGGCTCGCGTAGGCCGGTCGGCGCCAGCTGCAGCACTGCCCGGCGCAGGCTGATTGGAGGCGAAGGCGGCCGAGGAGGAGCACCCGGCCGACCGACACCAGCTGAGGGCGGTCTCACCTCAGCGGGTGGCGCCGCTCGCTCAGCCGGCCAAGCCGCGCGCCTGCCGCGTGGACCTCGTCGCGCGGATGCCAGGGTCACTCACCGGCCCTGACACGACGACCGGGTCGGGCAAGAGCGGGGAAAAGGCGGCCATGACGTCAATGCCGTCGCGCAGGAGCTTGACGAGGCGCTCCTGGCGGTCGTCGATCCACGCGCGCCCCATGCCGTCGACGGCCAGGACCATGACCTTGGCCGCGCTGGAGGGCCGCACCCCCGCAGGGCTGAAGCCGATGCGGGTTAGCTGGACCCGCGCCCAGCGCTCGGCCGCGGGAGAACTCATGAGAGCGTCCCGGGAAGCCTGCGACAGGTGACCGGGAGAGCGGCCGTCCTGATCGGCCAGCACGCGCTCGGCGTTGAGGATCGCCAGGGCCAAGAGGTTCTGCCGCTCGTGGGCGGCGACCGGCAACGCGGCGCGCGCCGCGGTCAGCAGCAGCGCCGTCGTCGCGCGCGGGTCGTCCGGGTTGAGGCCGACGATCTCGGGGACCATCGTCACCAGTCGTTGGCGGTGCGCGTCGTCGAGCATGTCGTTGACCCAGCGGGCTAGCTCAGCGAGCACCGGATGGGTGCAGGTCGGATGGTCGCTCCACCGCTCGCCGGCCAGGAAGGAGGCCATCTCCATGAAGCACGCGCCCCTGCGGGGGCTGCGGTGGCGGCCGCGTGACAGCACCGGTACTCCGTCGGGAACGAAGGGGGCTCGTCGTAACATCATCGCTCCTCGGACTCTTGCTCCATGCCCTGCGCGGCTCACCTCGGTCGAGTCGCACTCACACGGGCAGGATGACCCGCTGGCACCTCGAAGGCATCACCTTCACGGAGTGATGCCTGCGCCCGGGTCGAATCGGCGACTCACAGGTGTGCAGGCGCGGCCGGCCACAGCTGCAGCAGCGCCCACTCCACCACCGGCTTTCACAGGTCGGCCAGCCAGAAGCTGGTCTCGCTGCCGAACGGCTCCGGCCACAGGAGGCCGGACATCCGCTCCTGCCTCTGGTCGCTCGTGTCGATGGCGGACGTCCGCGCGGCGAAGCGCGAGGTGGGCGTGTAACCGTCGGTTCGGGATGGTCACGCTCCAGAGCCGCCACCGTCGGCTTGACCCGGCAGCGCCGTGCCCGCGCGGTCGAGGGCGATGCGGGTCCTGCCAGCGTCGGCGACCCTGCAGCACAGGCCAGCGAGCGGGCATACCACGGAGTGTCCGTCTCCGCCTGCGGAATTGCGCTTTTCTTGCATCTTGCTTGCCGTTCCTTGACCAGCGCCTTGCGGTGAACGGGACAGAGTTCATCCCATGTTCTCGCTGACCTCGGACGCAAGCATCGCCAACCTCGTTGCGGCATGGCCCCTCGTGCTGCTGGCCCTGGCCTTCGTCTCCCTCGTCGCCATGGCCTTCGTCCGTGCGGCCCGCACGGCCACCCCCGAGGCCGACACCGGTTGGGGCGAGGCCGGCCCGGCGCGCATCTGCAGGGGGGCGGGTCACCACTACCTCAGGCGTGAGACCGGGTGGCGTTGTTCGCACTGCGGCGACGAGATCCGCCAGGACGTCGGCGCCCCCCACGAGACGCTGCCGGCGCACCGCACGCGCGAGATGACCGGCGTCTGAGGGTCCCCGCCGGACACGCACATGGCTCCCGTTACCTTCTGGGGACCCTCAAAGTGAGGGTGCAGGCCAGCGATCTCGGCATGATTCATGGCTCCTGTCGTCGATGATCACAGAGGTGTTGTCACCGGGATCGCCGGACGTGTGTGACCGCTCATAGGGACATGGCCCAGTTCTGGATGCCTTGCGTAACGTGGCTGCCGGCGCTTCGTCCACGGCTGGTCTGCTTGTTACGAGGGAGGTCCACTTGTCCAAGACGAGCCCCGCCGCCCAGTACTTGGCCGCGGCCCAGTTCGAGGTCTTCTGCGGCATCGACGTTGCACGCGATTCGGATCACGCCGTTGCCCTGGATCGGCAGGGCGAACGGCTCACCGATCGGCCGCTGCCCAACGCTGAGCCTGACCTGATGTAGCTGTTCGAGGGCTCCAGGCCCGTGGCCGTGTACTGGTGGTCGTCGACCAGCTCGCCTCGATCGGCGCCCTAGCCATCGCCGTCGCTCGATCCGCCGGCATCACGGTCGCCTACCTACCGGGCTTGGCGATGAGAAGGATCGCCGACCTCTGCCCYGGCGACACGAAGACCGACGCGCGCGGCGCCCACGTCATCGCTGACGCCGCCCGCACCCTGCCCCACGCGGTACGGCGGGTCGGCTTCGAGGAGCAGACCACCGTCGAGCTCGCGGTCTTGGCCGGCTACGACGCCGACCTGGCGAACGAGTCGACCCGTCTCACCAATCGGCTCCACGACGCGCTTCTCCACGTCCATCCGGCACTGGAACGCCTGCTGGGCAAGCACTTTCGCCGCCGCGGGGTCCTGCGCCTGCTGGCCGCTACGGGCACACCAGCCTCGATCGCAGCGCTCGACACGGACGAGATCGAGGGACTGGTCGCCCTGGGGGCCACCGCGCATCGCCGCCACCCTGGCCGACMAGATCCTCACCGCGCTGGCCCAGCAGAGCGTGACCATCCCGGCAACCGAGCAGTCCGGCCGGGTCATCCGTGGGCTGGCCGGCCAACTGCTGTCCGTCCTCGAGCAGCGCGAGGTGCTGGCCACCGAGCTCGAGGAACTCTTGACCATCCACCCCCTGGCCGAGATCATCACCTCGATGCCCGGCGTCGGCTCACGCACCGCGGTCGAGCTGCTCCGCACGATCGGGGACGGCTCCGCCTTCACCAGCGCCGCTCATTTCGCCTCGTACTCCGGCCTTGCCCCCACCACCCGGCAATCCGGAGGCACCATCAAGGGCGAGTACCGGGCCCGCCGCGGGAACCGGACTCGTCGCGGGGCGCTCTACATCTCGGCCTTCGCGAGCCTCAAGCACCCACCCAGCCGCGCGTACTACGACCGCAAGAGAGCCGAAGGCAAGTCCCACACCGCGGCGCTGACCTGTCTGGCTCGGCGGCGGGTCGACGTCATGCACGCCATGATCCGCGACCGCCAGCCCTACCAGCCGGGCCACCCCAGCCAGGCTCTGCAGCCGACTGTGAAGGAGCCAGCGACGGGTTGACGAAACTGATAGGGACACTTCTGTGTCAAGACGCCGTCGGAAGGGGCGTTCTACGCTGGGTGGTGACGGGTCCGGGAAGTGGCTTCTCCGAAGAGCGTTGAGGGCGGCTACGCTCGCCCGATCATGCCGCTCCTCGGGCGACGTCGACCATGCCGCTCTCGGTGCAGGCCGAGCTCCGCCGTTCGGTCGTGTCCGGCAACATTCCCGCTCCATCGACCGACGAGGGCTGAAACTTTCGCGCTCGCCGTCCGCCACAGGGGTCCGGTAGATGGCCTGACACCCGCATCGGGCATCGGGTATGACGCCTGCACAAGACGAGAGAAGGGCACCAACCGTGACCGAGGCGGACATCCACTTCTACTTCGACCCCGTGTGTCCGTTCGCCTGGATGACGAGCACATGGGTGCGCCTGGTGCAGTCCCAGCGTGACTACACCGTGGACTGGCGCTTCATCTCCTTGCGCCTCCTCAACTCCGAGGTCGACTACGAGAGCCACTTCCCTCCGGAGTACGAGGCCGGCCACACCTCAGGGCTGCGACTGCTTCGCGTGATCAGCCGGGCACGTGCGGAGCACGGCCGTGCCATCGTCGGTCCGATGTACGAAGCACTGGGACGGCGCATCTTCGACTCCCCGCCCCTTCCGGTCCCCGCAGCCGGCGAGCCGGATGTCCGCGGCACGCCCTCCTTCCTGGCTCCGGTCTTGGCCGAGCTGAGCCTGGCCCAGGACATCGTCGAGGCACTGGACGACGACTCGTTCGACCTGGGCATCAGGGCCGAAACCGATGAGGCCCTGGCTCTCACGGGCAAGGACGTCGGCACCCCGATTCTCCACTTCCAGCCTCCTGCCGGGGTGGCGTTCTTCGGGCCGGTCATCTCCCGGCTGCCGAACGAAGAGGAGGCGATCCGGTTGTGGGACCACGTGGTCGGGCTTGCAGCCTTCCCCGGCTTTGCGGAGCTCAAGCGCAGCCTCCGCGAAGTCCCGCAGTTGCGCGGCCTCGGCGTCCAGGACGGCGCGGTCGGCAACCAGGAGGACTGGCATGGCGGCAGTCGACGGACGAGGCGGTAGACCGTCATGAACCTCGACCACGCGCTCCGCTTCGCCCGGAGCCATCACCACGCGGTCCTCGCGACCCGGACCAGGGGTGGCGGTATCCAGCAGAGCCCGGTGCTCGTCGGCGTCGACGAGCAGGGGCACCTCATGGTCAGCAGTCGCGAGACGGCCTACAAGACGAGGAACCTCAGGCGTGACCCGTGGGCGCAGATCTGCATCCTTCCCGACGGCTTCTTCGGCGACTGGGTCTATGTGGAGGGAGCCGCTGACGTGGTGTCGCTTCCCGAGGCGATGGAACCGCTGGTGCGCTACTACCGGCAGGTCGCCGGCGAGCACGACGACTGGGAGGGCTACCGGGCCAGCATGGTCCGGGAGCGACGCGTGCTGGTCAGGATCGAGCCGCTGAGGGCGGGGCCGGACCGCCAAGGCTGACCGGATCAGAGGAAGCCACCCCCGGCCGGGCGACTGGACGGTGGGTGGTTGATGGACCTCTGCCGTGTCCAGCGAGGAGGCAGGTCCCCGGCCGAGGCAACGTCCTGGCATGCCGCTGATGGTGTGCATCCTCGCCCACAGCCCTGGCCGGTGCGTCAGTGCATGGTTGGCCGGCGTTGTTGGCCAGTCCGGACGACAACGATTCTCGGCTAAGCCCGTTCGGTCACGTCCATGGGCTGGTGGCCCTGTCGTTCAACCGCTTCCGCCACACCAGCTCCCGCGCGCCGCATCGCTGGCACACGAGCATGTCCTTATCGCCGGCCTTGACCCGATACATGTGACCGAGGGCCCATCACGGGAAGTTCTGAAGTCTCATCATTCGCCCCTCTCGCTCCCGCCGCGACGGCCGCCTCGGCGTCTTGAGCCCACTTTCGGCGTCGTGGCGCAGGGTGTCTGTTCCCGCGGAGACACAGCGAACCCGCTCGGGTCCTCCCCGGCTCACGCAGACCCGTGCCACCGTAATAGTCGCCGTCGAGTGTGCGAGCGGAGCGGCGTCGATCGCTACATGGACCACACCCGTGACGGCCGACGACTCGCGAACGCGACCGGGCGCCATTCCTTCCAAGAGCGAGGGCCTAGCGGAGCGCCTCCTTGTCGCATCTGCCTGGTCGCCCACAGCTTCCGATGGCCGCAGCGCTGGCAGACGAGCACGTCCTTGTCCCCGGGCTTGTGGAGGTACATGTGACCCATGACCCAGCATGGGAAGTTCCTCAGGCGCATGATCGATCGTCCACCCGCCGGTGGCCGAGCGGTATAGGTTTCGGCCGTCCCAGGCATGTCGGAGTGGCCGTCTGCCTGCGTCCGGTCATGCCGCTGGTGGGTCGTGCCGAGAAGGGGACATCTCCGGGGAGGCGGACAGTGATCCCGCTCGTCGGTGATGAGATCGAGGCATGCGGCCGTGGTGGACGCGCTGAACGGGTTGTGCAGCACTGCCAGTCGCTGTTGAGAGCCGACCGGCGGCGGCTCCGGGCTCAGGACCGCATTCGCCAGTCACGAGCCGTCATGCCGAACCGCCCGGTGAACCATCGGCTGAACGCGCCCGGGGTCTCGAACCCCAGCAGCTGTGAGATCTCGGTCATCGACTGGGCGCCGCTGCCGAGGTGGCGTTGCGCGAGAGCGGCCCGGGTTTCGTCCACAATGGCGCTGAACGAGGTCCCTTCACGGGCCAGGTGTCGCCGCAGCGTGCGCGGATCGACACGGAGAGCCTGGGCGACCGCCGTCAGCGAGCACCGTCCCGCGGGCAGCAGCAGCTCGACCAGTTCGGTCACACGGGCGGTGGCACTCGGCCCCTTCCGGGTGACGGCCGCCTCGAGGAACTGCTGCGCGTACGGACGTAGCAGCGGGTCGGACAGTCGGTTCGGCGACACGAGGTCACGTGAGCTCAGCACCAGGCCAGTGAACGGCTGCTCGAACCGCAGACCGGGCCCGAACGCGGCGCGGTACTGTCCGAGGTCGGCGGGCGCGGGGAACGCGAAGTAGGCGCCGAGAGGGCGCCACGAGTCCTCGATGCACTCACGAATGACCCCGTTGATGGCGGCGACCCCGAGCACCGTGGCCTGCCCCACCGGCGCCGGTGCGCCCAGCTCGAGCCACAGCCGGAWGGTGGCCGCGCCATCACTCTCGTCCAGGCGCATCCGCAGCGCCTCGTTGTAGCTCACCTCGTGCCGAACCAGCACCCGCAGGACCTGGCGCAGGTCCGGCTCCTCGCGTACCGCCACACTGATCGGCCCGAGGGTGGCCAGACGCCGCCGGTCACCCAACAACACGGCAAAGTCGGGCCGCCCCGAGAGAGAGGCCGAAAGATCCAGGAGCCGCACGGCCGCTTCCGCCGCGAGCCAAGCGTCCGGAGCCCGGAGATCACCGAGGTCCAGTCCCACCTGAGCAACCAACGATGGCGCGTCGAGGCCCATGGCCGCGGCCAGCTCGAGGTACCCGTCGAGCGTCGCACCCCGGATCAGTGGCTGCACGGCACGCCTCGCGACCCCGGTGTCCTCACTCGACAAGTATCCGTCCGGTCCCGCAAAGAACCGGCCCACCTCCGCTGCCTACGATCCTTCTGCGTGCAATAGCGTCGCTGGGGTACCCCTGGCCTGGCGGAAGGCCCCCAGCTATCCCGTGAGCTGGGGGCCTTCGCGCCGCGAGCGCTCTCGGCGCGTTCGGGGCCACCCTGTCCGCTTCGTGCCCGTCGGCCTCGTGACGTCTCGGCGTGCGGGCGTGCCCGGCCTGCTCGCACCATCGATGAGAAGGAGGCACCTGTGGCGGAGTCGACCCACCCCGGCGGCCGCTATGCGAGCCCGCTCGAGGGACGCCGTCACTGCTGGACCTGGCCAGCAGCCCAGCACCGGCTGACCACAGCGGTGCCCGGCATCGGACGCCGCCGGCAGCGGCGGCTCCGCCGGCGC
>NZ_JBFULD010000145.1:0-10091 GCF_056400505.1 Terrabacter sp. P5_B1 | reverse complement strand
GGGGAGGACACGGCGTCCTGTCCTGCACGATGGCCGGCGTGACGCCGTGCACCGCCGTCGTCGCGGGCACCGAGGCGCGGCTCGAGCTGTCCGGCACCTTCTACGGCGCCGGCTCGACGATCCGGCTCGTGAACCGCAACAACGAGGTCSTCGACGAGCGAGCCGGCGGTCTCACCGACGACGTGCGCGGCTTCTCCTACGAGGCGGCCGAGTTCGCCCGCTGCCTCGTCGCCGGCGAGACCGAGTCACCGCTCCTGCCGCACGCGACGACCTTGCGCGTCATGGAGACGATGGATGACGTACGCCGTCAGGTCGGGGTCGTCTACCCGGGCGAGTGAGTCGCCGGCATGGATCCCTTTCCGCTCCTCTTCACGGCCACCGCGGTCTTCGTCCTCGCGTTGATCGGTTTGGTCTGGGTCAAGCTCTTCCTCCAGTGGCGGGCCAACGAGGCGGCGCCCCTGCTCGGCGTCGACGCGATGGTCGTCTCGCATCGCGCCCGACTGCGCAACAACCCGGGGATGGACCGCTCCTTGTGCTACGTCACGTTCGAGCAGCCGTCTGGCGAGCGGCTCGAGCTGCAGGTCAGCCGTCAGGACGACGACCAGCTCGCCGAGGGCGACCGGGGCCGCCTCGTCCACCAGGGCACGCGCTTCAAGGGGTTCACCCCGCACAGCGCCGTGGAGTGGCCGCGCTGAGCCGGCCGGACGGCATACGCCCCTGACGGCACCTCCAAGGGTCAGGCTCCGGCGAGGTTCGGGTCCCGCCAGCGGCGCTCGAAGGGCAGCCGCCACGTGAACGGGGCCACGAGCTGGTGGATCTGGTTGGGACCCCATGTGCCGGCGTCGTAGGGCCGCACGACGGGCGGGTTGTCGAGGAGCGGCTGGGAGATCTCCCAGAGCCGCTCGATGCCCTCGGCCGACGTGAAGAGCGTAYGGTCACCGCGGGCGGCGTCGTAGATGAGCCGCTCGTAGGCCTCGAGCACCGCTCCGGCCCAGTCGGTCTCGCCCATGGAGAACTGCATCGACAGCTTGTCGAGCTTCATCCCCGGGCCGGGTCGCTTGCCGTAGAACGACAGGGACATGCGCGACCGGTCGGCGAGGTCGAAGGTCAGGTGGTCGGGGCCGTTGTCCCCGACGCCCGAGCCCGGCGGGAACATCGAGCGCGGCGGCTCCTTGAACGCGATGGAGATGATGCGCGCACCCTGGGCCAGTCGCTTGCCGGTGCGCAGGTAGAACGGCACGCCGGCCCAGCGCCAGTTGTCGACGAAGCACTTGAGCGCGACGAACGTCTCCGTCTGGCTGTCGTGCTTGACGCCCGGGACGTCGCGGTAGCCGACGTACTGCCCGCGCACGACGTCGTGCGGCTCGATCGGCGACATGGAGCGGAAGACCTTGTTCTTCTCCTCGCTGATGGCCGCCGGCTCGAGCGCGGTCGGCGGCTCCATGGCCGTGAAGGCCAGGACCTGGAAGAGGTGGGTGACGACCATGTCGCGGTAGGCGCCGGTGTTCTCGTAGAAGTCGGCCCGCTGCGCCAGACCGAGCGTCTCGGGCACGTCGATCTGGATGTGGTCGATGTGGTTGCGGTGCCAGATCGGCTCGAAGAGGCCGTTGGCGAAGCGGAAGGCGAGGATGTTCTGCGCCGCCTCCTTGCCGAGGAAGTGGTCGATGCGGAAGATCTGCTCCTCGTCGAAGACCTCGTGCAGCTCGGCGTTGAGCGCGCGGGCGCTCGCGAGGTCGGTGCCGAAGGGCTTCTCCATGATGATCCGGCTGCGCTCGACCAGCCCGGCGGCGGCGAGCTGGCGCACGACCGTCAGCGCCGCCTTGGGTGGCACCGAGAGGTAGTGCAGACGTCGCGCGCCCTCGCCGAGGATGGCCTCGGACTCGTCGACGGCGGCCCGGATCCCTTGCGGCCCAGCGCTGCCCGGCACCCAGTAGATGCGGTCGGCGAACTCGCGCAGGTCATCGTCGGTGACGGTGTGGCTCGAGTGCTCGCGAATGGAGGCGAAGACGAGATCGAGGAACTCGTCACGGCTCAGCTCGTCGAGCGACGTCGCGACGACCCGCAGACCCGAGAGCAGCTGCGACTCGTGCAGGTGCAGCATGCCCGGGAGCAGCTTGCGCTTGGCGAGGTCTCCGGTGGCGCCGAACAGGACGACCGTGGTGGCTGGCATGGGTCCAGAGTGGCGCAGATCGGGCTCCGGCGGGAGGTACGTTATCGCCGAACTCCTGTGCTGGGCGTGGATGCGGTCCTAGGCTCGGTGCATGCTCATTCTCGGCATGATCCTCTTCGGCATGCTCGTCGGCGCCGCGGCCCAGCTCATCCTGGGCCGGGAGGGCAAGAGCATCGACTGGACGATGGCGTTCGTCGCGGGCCTCGTCGGCTCGTTCGTCGGTGGCCTGCTCGCGAGCCTCATCGCGGGTGACGGCATCCAGCTGCGACCCAGCGGCATCATCGGCTCGATCGTCGGCGCATTGATCGTCACGGGCGCGTGGCGCTGGAGCCGCACCCGCAGCGTCACCCGCTGACCGGGGGCACCTCGAGCCGGTCGGGCACCCGGCCGGCGTCAGAGGGTCTCGACGCCGACGCGGCCGCCCTTCACGACCCACCGGTGGGTCAGGCGTATGCCGTCCAGCAGGCTCTCGTCGTGGCTGACGACGAGCACCGTGCCCCCGAAGGCCGCCACGGCGGCCTCGAGCTGCTCGATGGCATCGACGTCGAGGTGGTTCGTCGGCTCGTCGAGGACGAGGACGTTGACCTGACGGCCCTGGAAGAGAGCCATGAGAGCGCGGGTGCGCTCGCCCATCGACAGGCTCCTCGCGGGACGAGCCACATGGTCCGAGCCGAGCCCGAACTTCGCGAGCAGCGTGCGCACGTCGGCGACCGGCCACTCCCTGGAGGTCTTGGGGTGAGGACCCAGCTCGCCCCGCACGACCTCGAGGACCGTCGCGTCGTCGTCGAGCAGCGATCGGCGCTGGTCGATGATGCCGACCGCGACGCGGGTGCCGAGGGCCTGACGCCCCGAGGCGAGCGGCAGGTCACCGAGCAGCGCACCGAGCAGGGTCGTCTTGCCCGAGCCGTTGTCGCCGACGACGGCGATGCGGTCCGCTCGTCCGACCGTGAGGCTGACCGGGCCGAGCCGGAAGCCGTGCCGCTCGACGACCGCGTCCGACAGGGTCGCCACGACGTCGGCGGACGGGCGGCCCTCGGTGATGGCGTAGCGCAGCTGCCACTCCTTGCGCGGCTGCTCCACGGTGTCGAGTCGGTCGGCGGCCCGCTCGAGGCGGCCGCCCTTCGCGGCCTGGCGGTCCGCCCGGGCCTTGTGCTTCTCGCGGATGTGCTTGTCCGGCTCCTTGCCGAGGGCGACGTTGCGCCGGCCCCTGTCGGCCCAGTCGTGGCGTTGCCGGGACTGCGCGAGCAGCGAGTCGCGCTCGGCGGCATACCCCTCGTAGGCCTCCCACGCGTGCGCGCGGCCGAGCTGGCGTTGCTCGACGAACGAGCTCCAGCCGCCGGTGTAGTGGCCGATGCGCTGCTGCTTGGCGTCGAGCTCGACGACGCTCGTCGTCACCGCGTCGAGGAAGGTGCGGTCGTGGCTCGCGATGAGGATCGGCCCCTCGTGGGCCCGGACGAACTCGGCCATCAGGGTGAGGCCGCGCGCGTCGAGGTCGTTGGTCGGTTCGTCGAGCAGGAGCACGTCGTACTGGCTGAGCAGCACGGCGACGAGGCACGCCCGAGCGGCCTGCCCGCCGGAGAGTGTCCCGAGCGGACGGTCCGCGGCGACGTGGAGCCCGACTCGGGCGGCCGCCTCGGGCAGACGTTCGTCGAGGTCGGCGGCGCCGAGGGCGAGCCAGCGCTCGAGCGCCGTGGCGTAGCGGTCCTCGCTGCCCTCGTCACCGGCCGCGATGGCAGCGGAGGCAGACTCGAGCTCGACGTCGGCTGCGGTGACGCCGGTGCGCCGACGGGCATACGTCAGGAGCGTCTCCGACGGGTCGGGCACGACCTGCGGGAGCCAGCCGATCGTCGCGTCGCGCGGGGCGAGACGGATCGAGCCGGCCTCGACGGGCAGCTCGCCGACGACGGTGCGCATGAGCGTCGACTTGCCCGACCCGTTGGGGCCGACGACGGCCGTCACGTCGCCGTCGGCGAGCGTCAGGTCGAGACCGGAGAAGAGGGTGCGTGCGCCGAAGGCGACGTCGACGCCGGAGAGGGTGAGGGTGCAAGACATGAGGGGTCCTTGATGGTCGGCAGGGCCCCGCGGGTGACGTCGGACGGTGGTCGACCGGTCAGCGGCGGGCGGGCTCGAGGCATCAGGAGATCCACACGGGGGAGACCGTAAGGGCCCGCGGCGACCCGCGTCCACCGCTTTTCCGCCCGCCCCACGACGGAAACCCCGCCCGGGCGGAGTTGTTGCGGTCGGAGGGGCTGTTTCGGGCGCGGTGGGTCCGCCCGGGCGGAGTTGTTGCGGTCGGCGGGGGTGGTTCGGGCGCGGTGGGTCCGCCCGGGCGGAGTTGTTGCGGTCGGCGGGGGTGGTTCTGGCGCGGTTGGTCCGCCCGGGCGGAGTTGTTGCGGTCGGCGGGGGTGGTTCGGGCGCGGTTCGTCCGCCCCGACGGAGTTGTTGCGGTAGGTAGGAGGGGCTTGTCGAGGACGCGGCGGGACGGCATACGACCAAGGTCTGCTTTCCCACCCACGGGGGCACCGACCCTGAGCATGGACCCTGAATCGGGTCAGGGTTGCTGCGCCCGGTTTGGGGGTCGGAATCAGGCGGGTGACGGATGTGCGGCACCCGAGCGCTCCGACACGGTGGAGCCCATGATCACAGTGGAGCGACTCACCAAGCGCTACGGCCCGTTCACGGCCGTCGACGACGTCTCGTTCGAGGTCAAGCCGGGACTCGTCACCGGCTTCCTCGGACCCAACGGTGCCGGCAAGACGACCGCGATGCGCGTCATGGCGGGCCTCACCCCCGCGACCTCGGGTCGGGCGACCGTGCTCGGCAAGCCGTATGCCGCCCTGCCGAACCCGGGACGCCACGTCGGCCTCCTGCTCGACGCCTCAGCCCAGCACGCCGGCCGGACCGGCCGCGAGGTGCTGACCCTCGGCGCGATCCTGATGGGCGTCGGCAAGCACCGCGTCGACGAGATGGTCGAGCTCGTCGGCCTCACGGAGAAGGAGGCGAACCGGCGGGTCCGCAACTACTCGCTCGGCATGCGCCAGCGCCTCGGCATCGCGCACGCACTGCTCGGCGACCCTGAGGTCCTCATCCTCGACGAGCCGGCCAACGGCCTCGACCCGGCGGGCATCCGCTGGATGCGTGACCTGCTGCGCGGCTACGCCAACGAGGGCGGCACGGTGCTGCTGAGCTCGCACCTGCTCAACGAGATCGAGCGCGTCGCCGACGAGATCATCGTCATCGGCCACGGCGCGATCGTCGCGCAGGGCACCAAGGACGAGCTGCTCGCCGGCGCCGGCACGTTCGCGCGCTCCACCGACGACAAGGCTCTCCTCGGGGCGCTCGCGGCGCAGTCCATCGTCGCGCAGCAGACGCCGACCGGCGGCCTGCAGGTCGAGGCGGAGCCCGTCGTCGTCGGCCGCGTGGCCGTCGCCCACCAGATCGTCCTGACCGAGCTGCGCGGCGCCGACAGTCGGGGACTCGAGGAGATGTTCCTCGACCTCACGGCCGACACCGCCCGAGAGGAGGTGGCGGCATGACCGCGACCACGAGCACCCCCACGACCGCCGCCCCCGCCGGCGCGCAGGTCTCCAAGAACGCCGAGTCGGCGCTGCCGACGTGCGCGTCCGTGCCGAGCCGGATCGCCGGGCCGCGCCCCACGGCAGGCGTGCCCTTCGGTCGCCTCGTCCACGTCGAGCTGCGCAAGATGCTCGACACCCGCGCCGGCCGCTGGCTCATCATCGGCATCGGCGCGATCATCGCGATCGCCCTGACGATCATGTTCTTCAACCAGGGCGGTCAGCACGCCTTCGGTGAGTACCTCCAGGCCACGACGATGCCGATGGCGCTCATCCTGCCGGTCGTCGGCATCCTCGCCGTAACGTCCGAGTGGAGCCAGCGCACGGGCCTGGTCACCTTCGGGCTCGAGCCGCGCCGCATGCGCATCGCCTGGGCCAAGCTGCTGTCGGCGCTCCTCGTCGGCGTCTGCGCCTTCGCTCTGGCGCTCGTGCTCGCCGCCCTCGCGCACCAGGCCGCGATCACCTTCCGCGGCATCGACGGCGACTGGTCGATAGGTGGGCTCGTGCTCCTCGGCGCCGGCGGCTACGTGCTGCTCGGCATCGCCCAGGGCGTCGGTTTCGGCATGCTCTTCAAGAACACGCCGGCTGCCGTCGTCGTCTTCTTCGTCCTGCCGACGGCGTGGTCGATCCTCGCCTCGATGGTCGCGTGGGTCGGCGATGCGGCCGTGTGGCTCGACCTGAACCAGACGATGAACCCACTCTTCGAGGGTTCCCTGACGGCTGCGCAGTGGGCCCACCTCGGCACGTCGGTCGCCGTCTGGGTCGTGGCTCCGCTCGCAGTCGGCATGTGGCGCCTCACCCGCGCCGAGGTCAAGTAGCCCGCCGCCCCTCTCGACGGGCGGAAGGGCTTGGGACGTATGCCGTGTGCCGAAGCGGGGCACACGGCATACGACGGCTAGTAGCCGTCCCAAGCAGACCTTCCCGTCAGTTCTCGTGCTTTCCCTGAACGGCGCGCCGCCCGCCCCTAGCGTGGTGAGGTCAGGGGAGCGTCTGAACAGGGAGGCCCCATGAGCAAGCGAAAGCTGATCCGTCGTTTCGCAGGAGTCAGCGCCGTGGCTCTCGCCGCGAGCGTGGCCGGAGCCAGCTCCGGCGTCGCACATCCGTCGTCCCACCCGTCACACGCGCCCGAGGTCATCGCCTGGGGCCTGCACAGCCCTCGTCAGCTGACCTTCAGCCCGGAGGGTGGGCTCTATGTCGCCGAGGCCGGGTCGACGGGCACCATGGGCTGCCAGCCCAGCCGGGAGGACCCCACCGCGAAGGCCTGCGTGGGCCTGACCGGCTCGGTCGCTCGAATCGGTGCGGCGGGCAAGGTCCGCCGCGTGGTCACCGGCCTGCCGTCCGCCGGAACCGCTGAGGACGCGCTCGGTCCGTCCGACCTCGTCTTCACCGGTGAGAACCGCTTCTCCCTCGTCATCGGGCTCGGCGGGCCACCGGAGTACCGGGCCGCCTTCGGCCCGGCCGGTGCTCGGCTCGGCACGCTCGTCAGCGTCGACCTCCGCAGCGGCGAGGACAAGGGAGCGGCCCGGGTGACACGGCTCGCCGACCTCGCCGCCTTCGAGGCCCGCGCGAACCCCGACGGGACCGACATCGACAGCGATCCGGTGGGGCTGGCTCGCTCCGGCGACAGCTACGTCTACGCCGACGCCGGCGCCAACGCCGTCAACACCACACGCCGGGGCGGCTCCACGATCGCCGTGCTCAAGCCGGTGCCGACGACCGTTCCCTCGCCTCCCTCGCCAGTCCCCGTGGGCTTCATGGCAGACGGTGTCCCGACCGATGTCGTGAGGGGTCCCGACGGGGCCTGGTACATCTCGCAGCTCGTCGGTTTCCCGTTCGAGAAGGGCTCGTCGAAGGTCTGGCGGGTCGTGCCCGGTCACATGCCGACCGTGTACGCCAGCGGCCTGACCAATGTGACGTCGCTGGCCTTCGACCAGTGGGGTCACCTCTACGCCGTCGAGATCTCCGCGAACGGACTGCTCAGCGGACCCATCGGCGCCCTCGTGCGTGTCCGGGCCGGATCGACCTCTCCCGACGTCGTCGTCGGAGGGTTGACTGCGCCCTACGGGCTCGCGTTCCGCGGCCACCAGGCGTACGTCACGACGGGCAGCGTCTCGCCGGACGCCGGGAAGGTGGTCAGGATCGGCCTTTGATCCGCCTGTGAACCGACGGCGTTGCAGCGCCGCACCCGGCCGGCCACCCCCGCTCTCGCTCGCGGGGGTGGCTCCGTCGTGAGCCGCGCCGCAGGAAGGAGGGGACCCGCAGGATCTCGGTCGTGGGGTGCGTCGGCGCGCGGATAGGCTGACCCGCGTGATCGACATCAAGCTCGTGCGCGACGAACCCGACCGAGTCCGCGCCTCACAGCAGGCCCGTGGGGAGGACCCGGGGATCGTGGACGCGATCCTCGCTGCCGACGAGCGCCGTCGATCCTCCCTCGGCGAGTTCGAGAAGCTGCGCGCCGAGCAGAAGACCGTCAGCAAGTCGGTCGGTGCCGCGATGGGCGCCTTCCAGAAGGCCAAGAAGGCCGGAGCCCCCGACGCCGAGCACCTCGAGAAGGCGGCCCACGAGGCGCGTACGCACGCGGGCAAGCTGAGCGAGCAGGTCAAGTCGCTCGAGAGCGACGCCGACGAGGCCGGGGCCGAGCTCGAGCGCCTGCTGCGCCAGGTCGGCAACGTCATCATCGACGGCGTGCCCGTGGGCGGCGAAGATGACTATGTCGTGCTCGAGACCGTCGGCACGCCAAGGGATTTCGCGGCGGAGGGCTTCGAGCCACTCGACCACCTCGCGCTGGGCGAGAAGCTCGGCGCCATCGACATGGAGCGCGGCGCCAAGGTCGGCGGGGCGCGCTTCTACTACCTCACCGGTGTCGGCGCGATGCTCGAGCTGGCGCTGCTCAACATGGCGATGGCCCAGGCCACTGCCGCCGGTTTCACGCCGATGATCACGCCGACGCTCGCGCGCCCCGAGATGATGATCGGCGCCGGCTTCATGGACGCGCACGCCGACGAGGTCTACCACCTCGAGGCCGACGACCTCTACCTCACCGGCACCTCCGAGGTGGCCCTCGCCGGCTACCACTCCGACGAGATCATCGACCTGTCGGCCGGCCCGAAGAGGTATGCCGGGTGGTCGGCCTGCTACCGCCGCGAGGCAGGGTCGCACGGCAAGGACACCCGCGGCATCATCCGCGTGCACCAGTTCCACAAGGTCGAGATGTTCAGCTACTGCCGGCCCGAGGACGCCGAGGCCGAGCACCAGCGCCTGCTCGCGTGGGAGCGCGAGATGCTCGCCAAGATCGAGGTGCCCTACCGCATCATCGACACCGCGGCCGGTGACCTCGGTGGCCCCGCGGCGCGCAAGTTCGACTGCGAGGCCTGGGTGCCGACGCAGGGCAAGTTCCGCGAGCTGAGCTCGACCTCGAACTGCACGACGTTCCAGGCGCGCCGGCTCAACACGCGCGAGCGCGACCCGAACGGCTCCGGCACCCGCGCCGTCGCGACGCTCAACGGCACACTCGGAACGACGCGCTGGCTCGTCGCCATCCTCGAGAACCACCAGCAGGCCGACGGCTCGGTGCGCGTGCCGGAGGCGCTGCGCCCCTTCCTCGGTCTCGACACCCTCAAGCCCCTCACCTGAAGGTCGAGTGCCCACTTCCCGACGCTCACCCCACCCCCTGGACCCCGATCGAGGGCTTCAGGGGGTGGGGGCGTAGGTGATGTCGAGCTGCCTCGTCACCTCGTCGAGCGCGCTCATGTTGGCCTGGACCGAGGCCGCGTCGTGCAGGGGAGACTCGCGCAGACCGTCGCCGATGCAGCGGGCGGCCTCCAGCGCCGAGTGGTAGAGGGCGCCGTGGCCGATCGGCTCGGGGTCGGTCCACGTGACCGAGCGTGACCCGTCTGCTGCGGTGACGACGACGTCGCCGGGCATGAAGAAGGGCCCGGGCAGGGTGAGCGTCGCCGTCGTCCCGGCGATCGTCGCCGACGTGGGCGTGCGCGTGAGCAGCGTCGAGTGCAGCACGCTCGTCGCGTCGCCGGCGTGCGTCAGGACCATCGCGGCCTGGCCGTTGACGCCCGTCGCCGTCATCGAGCCGGCCGCCTGCACGCGGGAGGCCGCTCCCAGCGCCCACGTCGCGAGGGTCGTCACGTAGGTGCCGAGATCAAGGAGAGACCCGCCCGCCATGGCGGGGTCGAGGATGCGGTGCGGCGGGTCGAAGTGCTCGCCGTGGTCGGCGAGGACGGTCTGCACGTCCCCGAGCAAACCGGCGTCGAGCACCTGCCGCACGACGTCGAAGCGCGGCAGGAAGAGGGTCCACATCGCCTCCATGCAGAAGACTCCGGCTGCCGCGGCGG
>NZ_JBFULD010000144.1:0-10187 GCF_056400505.1 Terrabacter sp. P5_B1 | reverse complement strand
GTCCCGGAGTCGGCGTCGTCGGCATGTGCGTCACGGGTGGGTTCGCGCTGGCGATGATGGTCGAGCCGGCCGTCGTGGCGCCCGTCGTCGCGCAGCCGGCCACTCCCTTGCCGCTGGGCCCCAGGCGGGCCGCCGACGTCAATCTCAGTCCCGACGACCTGGTCGCCGTCGCCGAGCGGGTCGCCCGGGGATGTCCGTTGCTGGGGGTGCGGTACCGGCACGACTGGGTCACGGGCACCCGGTTCGACACCCTCGAGCGGGCACTCGGAGACGGCTTYATCCGGGTGGAGCTCTCGGGCTCGGGCCACGCGACGCTGACGGACCACCGGCACCCCGAGGCGGTCGATGCGGTCGTCGACTTCCTGCGTGAGCGCCTGCTCGTGCGACCCGAGCCGCCTGAGGCCCTCTGACGAAACCGGGGGGCCCGTCCACAGCCTCGGTGCACAAGCTGTGCATCACCGCACGGGGGCTGTGGAGAAGGGAGCCGGGGCTGTGGACGAAACCCCGGTGGGCTGTGGATCGACGGCCACTTTCCGGAAAACCTTGCGAAGCCCGCGCGACGGGGGATAGAACTCTCTCACGCCCTCCTTCCGGGGAGAGCGGGACGACTCGGAGACGAGGGTCCACACGGTGGGGCAACCCACCGCGGCAGCCGGGTGACGAGGCGGCCGGGACCGGAGACGACGAGACGTCGATCGGGAGCGTCACCACCGACCGATCACCAGAAGGGCCCTTGAGACTCATACTCCCAAGGGCCCTTCGCCTTTGTCCTGCAGTGCTTCTCGTGTCAGGCGCGGGCGCCGGCTGCCGGGCGCCACGGCTTGAGCCACGGCGTCTCGGGCCAGCCCGCGCGCGCCGCCACGAGCTCGTACATCGTCGCTCCGTCGATCGACTCGCGGATGATGTCGGCGTGCCCGGCGTGCCGGGCGAGCTCCTCGACGAGGTGCATCGCGACCCAGCGCACCGACCAGGCGTCGACGTCCTTCGGGAACCACGGGGCGTCACGCGGCACGGGCACCGCGGCCCCGAGGTCGGCGTGGCGCAGGACCTCACGCGTCACGTCTCCCTGCGCGGTGAGCGCGGCCACGAGCGACTCGAGCGTGTCGCCGTCGGTGACGCGGAAGTCGTCGCCCCAGGCGGTGGCCTGCTGCTCGACGGACTGGTCGGGCGGCACCGGCGGCTCGGGCGCGGCGGCCATCCTCTCGGTCCAGCCGCGCTCGCAGGTCGTGACGTGCTTGATGAGGCCGCCGATGCTCAGCGTGCCGGCGGTCGGGGCAAGGCGGATCTGCTCCTCCGTCAGGCCGTGGGCGACGGTGACGAACGCGTCGCGCTGCTGGTCGAGGTAGGCGATGAGGCTCTCGCGCTCGTCGGCGACGGGTGGGACGTGGGCTGCCATGGCTCGTTCCTGCTCTCTCAGTCGTTGCGGTGGGCATAGAGGTCACGGAGCAGGGCGATCTCGGCCCCGTGGTGGATGAGCTCGCGGTTGATGTGGAGCACGAGCTCGACGCGCGGGTGCTCGGCCCACGGACCCTCGCTCGGGCCGCAGGGCTCCGCGAGCGCCGGCTCGTCCCAGGTCCGCGCGCCGGCGGTCCAGGCAGCGAAGGCCGCGTCCACCTGGGCGAGCGCCTCGTCCGCCGTGCCGGCGTAGGCGAAGGAGAGGTAGTCGACCTCCGGTCCGCCGAAGTGACTGTGGACGCGGGCACCGAGCACGCCCACGACGATGTGGGCGAGCCGCCACGCGATGGTCGTCATCGGCGCAGGGACCGGCTCGGGACGGGTGAAGTCGATGGTCAGCTCTCCGCTGCCACCCTGGATCTCGGTCGTGCCCTGCCCGCGAGGGTGGACGTTCCAAGCTCCCGGGGTGGGCTGCCAGAGGTACTCCTCGTCGGTGAGCCCCTCGAAGCGAGGGCGCAGCTGGTTGGTCCAGTGTCGGGCGGCCTGGTCGACGAGGACGGAGGTCCAGTCGATGGCGGTCTGTGTCGTGGTCATGGATCGAGGATGCTCCCCATGTAGGACAGTTCCTGTCCGGAGAGACTGGCAGACTCGACGGCATGTCCTCCTCGTCCGACGGCACCGGTACCACCGCCAGGGTGCTCCGGCTGCTCGACCTGCTCCAGAGCCGACCGGTCTGGAGTGGCACCGAGCTCGCCGACCGCCTGGGCGTCACGACGCGCAGCGTGCGCCGCGACGTCGAACGGCTCCGCGACCTCGGCTACCCGGTCAACGCCGCCCACGGCGCGGGCGGCGGCTACCAGCTCGGGGCCGGGCGACGTTTGCCGCCGCTGCTGCTCGATGACTCCGAGGCGGTCGCCGTGGCCGTGTGTCTCCGGCTCGCGGCCGGGGGCACCGTCGAGGGCCTGGGGGAGGCCGCGGTGCGCACGTTGGCCAAGCTCGACCAGGTGCTGCCGGGCCGGCTGCGCGCCCAGGTCGAGGCCATCCACGAGGCTACCGTGACCCTCGACAGCGGCGTCGAGCGCGTCGACGCCGCGACCCTGCTCCTGCTCGCCCGTGCCTGCCGGGAGACCGAGCGGGTCACCTTCGCGTATGCCGGTCCGCGCGGTTCGGGGGAACGCCGCGTGGAGCCCTACCGCCTCGTCGCCACGGGACGCCGGTGGTACCTGTTCGCCTTCGACCTCGACCGGGATGACTGGCGCATCTTCCGACTCGACCGCATGACCGACGCGCAGTCACGCGGTTGGCGCTTCAGGCCTCGGGAGGCGCCCGACGCCGCCGAGCACGTGCAGTGCTCCATCTCCGGCGGAGCCTACGACCATGTCGCACGGGTGCGCATCGATGCGCCGAAGTCGTTGGTGGAGAGGCAGATTCCCGCGTCCGTGGGGACCGTCACGGCAGACGGTCCCCACCGTTGCATCTTCGAGGCGGGCGGCAACCACCTCGGGTGGATGGCCATGCACCTCGGGGTGCTGCCCTGGGAGCTGACGGTCCTCGACCCGCCGGAGCTGCGCGACGTCATGCGCGAGCAGGCGGCCCGGATGCTCCGAGCCGCCCGTGGCGCAGGCGCGCGCGAGGCCGGTGACACTCCCCGCGAGTGAGTGAGCGGTCGCACGCGACACGCGGGACGGCATACGTGCTCRGCCGGTGTTGCGCAGCCCTGCGGCGATGCCGTTGATCGTCAGCAGCAGCGCTCGCCGCACCTCCGTGTCGGGCTCGGCGTCCTCGGGCACCGCACGCGACCGGGCGAGCAGCGACGTCTGCAGCGCATGGAGGGGGGCGAGGTAGCTGTCGCGCAGGTGCAGCGTGCGGCGCAGCACGGGGGCCGACTCGAGCAGGTCCTTCTGCCCGGTGACCCGGAGCACCTCCTCGACGGTGCGGGCGTGCTCCTCGCGGATCGTGTCGAAGATGCCGGCGACGTCGTCGGGCACCAGGGTGCGGACGTAGCCCGCCGCGATCTCCAGGTCGCTCTTGGCCAGCGTCATCTGCACGTTCGACAGGAAGGTGCGGAAGAAGGCCCACGAGCCGTACATCTCACGCAGCGTCTTCTCACGGCCGTCCTCGCGGGCAGCGGCGAGCCCCGACCCGACCCCGAACCAGCCCGGCAGGATGATCCGGGTCTGGGTCCAGCCGAACACCCACGGGATGGCGCGGAGGTCCTCGAGGCCGCCGGTCCCGCCGGGTCGCTTGGCGGGGCGGGAGCCGATGTTCATCTTGCCGAGCTCGTCGACGGGCGTGGCCGACACGAAGAACGGCACGAGGCGGGAGTCGCCGACCAGCCCGCGGTAGGCGTCCTGTCCGCGCCCGGCGACGAGGTCCATCGTCCCGTTCCAGCCGTCGAGGACGTCCCGCGGCAGCAGAGACTTCCGGTGCAGCACGGACGCCTCGAGGACGGCGGCGAGAGCGGTCTCGAGGTTGAACCGAGCGAGCCCGGGCAGGGTGTACTTGTCGCTGATGACCTCGCCCTGCTCGGTGATCTTGATCGGGCCGTCGAGGCTGCCGTAGGGCTGGGAGAGGATCGCCTCGCCCGTCGGGCCACCGCCGCGGCCGACCGAGCCACCGCGACCGTGGAAGAGCCGCAGGACGACGCCGTGCTGGCGGGCGACGTCGCGCAGTGCGCGCTGCGCCCGGTGGATCTGCCACTGGGACGCGGCGATTCCGGCGTCCTTGGAGGAGTCGGAGTAGCCGAGCATGATCTCCTGCACGTCACCCCGGGCCGCGACGACTCGGCGGTACGACGGGTCCGAGAGCAGCGCGTCGAGCAGCGGGCCGGCAGCCTCGAGCTCGGCGACGGTCTCGAAGAGCGGCGCGAAACCGATCCGCGCGGTCGCCGGGGTGGTGTCGTCGCCGGTGTCGAGGAGCCCGGCCTCCCGGGCGAGGACGACGACGGCGAAGAGGTCGTCGACGTCGTGGGTCATCGAGACGATGTAGGTCTCGACCGCCTCGGGGCCGTAGGTGTCCAGGGCCCGCGCGATCGCCGTCATGAGGGAGAGGGAGGCGGATGCCGCGTCGCCCACGTCATGCAGACCCATACCGGTGAGAGGGCGGCGCGAGGCCATCTCACGCGACAGCAGCTCGATGCGCGCCGACGCGTCGAGCTCGGCGTAGGGGGTGTCGAGCTCGCCGATGCGGTCGTAGAGCTCGGCGAGGGCGGCGTGGTGCTTGGCGCTGTGCTCACGGATGTCGAGCGTGGCGAGGCCGGTGCCCGTGGCGACCACGGTCCGGATCAAGCGCAGGATCGCGCCGTCGGCGGTCAGGGTGTCGCCCCCGGCGAGCATCGAGTCACGGATGAGCACGAGGTCCTCGAGCAGCTCGTCGAAGGTCGCGTAGTCGCGGCCCGGCTCGTGCGCGGTGCCGTTGGTGAGCCGGTCCCGGGTCCGGAGCAGGCGCACGCGGATGAAGCTCAGCTTGAGCCGGTAGGGCTCCTCGGCGTTCAGGCGACGGACCGCGTCGAAGGTGACCGGGAGTGCCTGCGCGTCGCGCTCGAGGCTCTCGCGCATCGCGTCGGTGACCTCGACGAAGCGGGTCGAGGACGACAGCTCGTGGAGCATGTGGTCGAGCTTCTCGACGAGCTCGGCGATGCCGGCGTCGTGCTGCATGCCGATGACCGCGAGGGTGACCGCCGGCGTCACGTTGGGGTTGCCGTCGCGGTCGCCGCCCGCCCAGGCGCCGAAACGCAGGGGGCGGGCCGTCGCAGGAAGCTGCACGCCGATGCCCGCGAGCGTCCGGTCCAGCTCGGCGAGCAGGTCGGGCACCACCTGGTCGGCGAGGAACCGGAGCGTGTGCAGAGCGGTGCGCGCCTCGTCGGTGGGCTCCGGCCGGACGATCCTCAGCTCGTCGGTCTGCCACATCATGTCGACGAGCTCGGCGAGCCGGCGCTCCGCGCGCGGTCCGTCGGTGGCCGGCCGGCGAGCGTCCTCGAGCTCGTCGACGGTCACGGCGATGCGACGGAGCAGGTTGAGGACCGTGCGGCGCGTCGCCTCGGTGGGGTGCGCCGTGAAGACGGGACGGTACTCGAGCCGAGCCAACACGTCCTCGAGCTCGTCGCGCTCCAGGGTGCCGGCATCCAGCGCCTCGCCGATGCGTCGCACGGTCGCGGCGAGCGGCGCCTCGTCGACGGCGCTGAGCTCCTGCCAGCGATGCAGCTGCTCGGTGACGTTGACGAGCTGGAAGTAGGCGGTGAACGCGCGGGCCAGGACCACGGCGGTCGCAGCGTCGACACCGTCGAGCAGGGCGCGCAGCTCGACGTCCTCGGGCTCACGGGCCAGAGCCCGCACCCGCTCGACGAGAGCGAGCAGCTCGGGCCCCTCGTGCCTCGTCAGGGCCTCCCCGAGCAGCGTGCCGAGCTGTCGCACGGAGGCTCGGAGCGCGGTGTGCTGCTGCGCCGACGAGACGCCCGAGGCGAACGTCGCGACGTTCGGCTCGCGGCGGTCGGCTTCGAGGAGCTGCTCGGTCGTGTCGCTGCGGCTCTTGGTGCTCATGGGTCTGTCGTACCGCGTCGACGTTTCACGAGCGTTTCGAGTCCACGATGGGGACCGCTCAGTGGATACGGGAGACCACCACGTGGACAGGTGTCGCCGCCGGGGCGTGAGCGGCCCTGCGAGGATGACGCCATGAGCACCGGAACCCTGGTCCTGGCGGCCACCCCGATCGGCGACCCGCGGGACGCCGCACCGCGGTTGGCGCACGAGCTGGCCACCGCCGACGTCGTCGCGGCAGAGGACACCCGACGTCTGCGCCGGTTGCTCACCGACCTCGCCGTCACCCCCACCGGGTCCGTCATCAGCTACCACGAGCACAACGAGGCCGCTCGCACCCCGGACCTCGTCGCCCGACTCGTCGCGGGGGAGCGCGTCGTCGTCGTCACCGACGCCGGGATGCCGTCGGTCTCCGACCCCGGCTACCGTCTGGTCGCGGCGGCGGTCGAGGCCGGAGTGCGCGTGACGTGCGTCCCCGGGCCGAGCGCGGTCCTCATGGCTCTTGCCGTCTCGGGCCTGCCGGTCGACCGGTTCTGCTTCGACGGCTTCCTCCCGCGCAAGCCCGGGGAGCGCGCCAGGGTCCTCGCCGAGGTCGCCGACGAACGGCGCACCATCGTCTTCTTCGAGGCGCCGCACCGGCTGGCCGAGACGCTCGCGGCGATGCGCTACGCCTTCGGGCCCGACCGTCGGGCAGCCGTGTGCCGCGAGCTGACGAAGACCTACGAGGAGGTCCGGCGTGGCACGCTCGACGAGCTCGTCGCCTGGTCGCAGGACGGCGTCAAGGGCGAGATCACGGTCGTCGTGGCGGGCGCCGAGCGGGTGGTGCCCTCCCTCGAGGAGGCTGTTGCCGGCATACGCACTCGGGTGGATGCGGGGGAGCGGCTCAAGGACGTCGCTGCCGACGTCGCGTCGCGCACGGGGCTGTCGAAGAAGGCGCTCTACGACGCCTCGGTCGCCGCGCGCTGACGTCCTCGGACCTCATCGGGTCCGTCACCGCCCGTCTCGACCGGCGAACTGCTTGCCCGCCGGGGAACAGCGGGTCAGGCTGCAGTAGTTCACTCTCCGGAGGCCGGCGACCCGTCCGGCCGCGTCGACAGCACAGCGAAGGAGCACGGCATGGCTACCACCCGCACCGCCAGCACGCACTGGGAGGGCTCGCTGTTCGAGGGCTCCGGACAGGTGAGCCTCGAGAGCTCGGGCATCGGCACCTACGACGTCAACTGGCCCTCGCGGGCGGAGTCGTCGAACGGCAAGACGAGCCCGGAGGAGCTCATCGCAGCCGCTCACTCGTCCTGCTTCTCGATGGCCCTGTCCAACGGTCTCGCCCAGGCCGGCACGCCGCCGACCACGCTGGACACCACGGCGAACGTCACGTTCGTCCCCGGCACGGGCATCACCGCGATCGCTCTGAGCGTCGTCGGCGAGGTCGCCGGCATGTCGGCGGAGGACTTCCAGGCCGCTGCCGAGGACGCCAAGGCGAACTGTCCCGTGAGCCAGGCCCTCAAGGCCGTCCCGATCACCCTCGAGGCGCGCCTCGGCTGACGAGCTCGCATCCCGGATCGGCGTCGTCCCGTGTGGGGCGGCGCCGACGTGGTTGTGGTGCAAGCTGCTCACGGGCGCCGAATCAGTCCGACTCGACGACCGACTTCAGCGACTCGAGCATCCCCTGCCAGGCCTGCGAGAACTGCTCGGCCTGTTCGGCGGACTCGTTCCCGTCCTGCTCGAGGGCCACGGTCGTGCGCCCGTCCCTCGTCGGCGTGAGCGTGTACGTCACCGTGTGGTAGTTCTCGGGCTTGTCCTCCTGCCCCATGAGCGGGCTGTAGTGCGTCATCGAGAGCCGATGCCCCTCCTCGACCTCGAGCACTTCTCCCTTGTCCTCGTAGGGCTTGCCGTTCATCTCGCCCTGCCATGTGATGGGGCCGCCCACCTGCCAGTCGGTCGTCATGGTGGTGCCCACCATCCACGACCGCACCTGCTCGGGATCGGTGAGTGCCCCCCAGACCACCGTCGGATGCGCCTCGACGATGACCTCTGCCCGTGCCACGTGACCAGTCATCCGTCCGTCCTACTCCTCTCCTGCGGCCGGCGCCAGATCTCGTGCGCGTCGGGGTCCGGTGCCCACCTAGGATTCACCGCATGAGTCATGTTCTGTCTGCCGTCGCCTGGCCGTACACCAACGGCCCGCGCCACATCGGCCACGTGGCCGGTTTCGGTGTGCCCTCCGACGTCTTCAGCAGGTACATGCGGATGGCCGGGCACGACGTCCTCATGGTGAGCGGCACCGACGAGCACGGCACCCCGATCCTCGTCCTCGCCGAGGAGGAGGGCCTCACGCCGCAGGAGCTCGTCGACAAGTACAACGCCGTCATCGCCCAGGACCTCACCGACCTCGGCCTCTCCTACGACCTCTTCACCCGGACCACGACGCGCAACCACTACGCCGTCGTTCAGGAGATGTTCCGTCAGGTCCACGCCAACGGCTACATGGTCGAGCAGACGACGCGTGGCGCGATCAGCCCGTCGACGGGTCGCACCCTGCCCGACCGCTACATCGAGGGCACCTGCCCCATCTGCTCCTTCCCCGAGGCCCGCGGCGACCAGTGCGACAACTGCGGCAACCAGCTCGACGCCGACGAGCTGATCAACCCGCGCAGCAAGATCAACGGCGAGACGCCCCAGTTCATCGAGACGCAGCACTTCTTCCTCGACCTGCCGGCACTGGCGGTCGCGCTCGGGGAGTGGCTCGACGGCCGGGAGGCCTCGGGCACGTGGCGCCCGAACGTCATCAAGTTCTCCAAGAACCTCCTCAAGGACGTGCGCCCGCGCGCGATGACCCGCGACATCGACTGGGGCATCCCGATCCCCCTCGAGGGCTGGGAGGACAACCCCAGCAAGCGGCTCTACGTGTGGTTCGACGCCGTCATCGGCTACCTCTCGGCGTCCATCGAGTGGGCCCGCCGGGTGGGTGACGCCGAGCGCTGGCGCGCGTGGTGGAACGACCCGTCCGCCGTCTCGTACTACTTCCAGGGCAAGGACAACATCACCTTCCACAGCCAGATCTGGCCGGCGGAGCTGCTCGGATACGCCGGGAAGGGTGAGCGCGGTGGCGTGCCGGGCGTGTACGGCGAGCTCAACCTGCCGACCGAGGTCGTCGCGAGCGAGTTCATGACGCTCGAGGGAAAGCAGTTCTCGACCTCGCGCAAGCATGTGATCTACGTCCAGGACATCGTCGCGCGCTACGGCCCCGACCCGATCCGCTACTTCATCTGCGCTGCCGGCCCGGAGAACCAGGACGCCGACTTCTCCTGGGCCGAGTTCGTCCAGCGCAACAACAGCGAGCTCGTCGCCGGCTGGGGCAACCTCGTCAACCGCACCGCGGCGATGATCGCGAAGAGCTTCGGCGAGATCCCGAGGCCGTATGCCGTCGAGCCCGTGGACGAGGAGCTGCTCGCGACCGTGGAGGGTGCCTTCGCGACCGTCGGCGCCTCACTCGAGCGGCACCGTCAGAAGGCCGCCCTCGCGGAGGTCATGCGGGTCGTGGGTGAGGCGAACGCCTACGTCAGCAGGACCGAGCCGTTCAAGCTCAAGGGCGACGACCAGCGCGAGCGGCTCTCCACGGTGCTGCACACCCTGGTCCAGGCAGTCTCAGACATCAATACGCTGATCTCACCCTTCTTGCCGCACGCGGCGAACCGGGTCCATGCCGTGCTCGGCGGGCAGGGGGAGCTCATGCCGATGCCCCGTCTCGAGGTCGTCCGAGACCTCGACGACGACGCGCGCAGCTACCCGGTCATCACCGGCGAGTACTCCTCGACCCCGAGCTGGCAGTCGCGGCCCGTCGTCGTCGGGACGCCCATCGCCAAGCCGTCCGGTGTCTTCGTCAAGCTCGACCCCGAGCAGGTCATCGAGGACGAACGGGCCCGCCTCGGCGACACCGCCCCGGGCGGCACGCGGCATCACACCGACCCGCTCGCCGCCCCGAAGATGGCCCCCCCGAAGCGGGTCGAGGGCACCGACGAGGCACCGACCGCATGACGCCCCACGCGTCGGGGCAGCGGGGCCTGCCTGATCACCTGCCGGACCCGCTGCCCATCGACGTCGTCGACAACCACGTCCACCTCGACATCACGCGCGAGGGCGACGAGCCGTTCGACGTGGCCGATGCCATCAAGCGAGCCCGGTCGTTCGGGGTGACGCGGCTCGTACAGGTCTGCTGCGAGCTGGACGGCATCCGTTTCACCATGGAGGCCATCGAGG
>NZ_JBFULD010000143.1:0-10212 GCF_056400505.1 Terrabacter sp. P5_B1 | reverse complement strand
CTCCGCGACGGCCCGGTCGGCGCGGCGGTGGCCGAGCACGCACGGGCGGCGGCCGGTGCGGTCGTGGCCGTCGGCGCCCTGGTCCTGGTCCTGTGGAGCAACCCCACCGGCCTCGTCGTCCTGGTCATCGGGATCGTCGTGGCACTGTTGCTCGCCGCGGTGTGGGCGATGGCGCACCGGAACGTCGAAGTGGGCTTCCCGGCGGCCTGACGCCCGGGGCCGTCGGTGGCGCTCTCGGTGTCAGCCGGCGTCGCCGCGGTGGATCGGGGCGTGCGGGAACGGCGTCTCGGCGGCGCCCTCCAGCTCGGCACGGTGGTTGCGGATGAGGTCGAGGTTGCGGTCGCGCAGGTGGTCGAAGGCCTGCCCGACGTTGGAGCCGGGCGTGAGGGAGCCGAGCGCGTCGGCCGGGTCGAGCCGCGCTGTCACCCAGCCCGGGTGCGTCGCCGCCTTGGCCACGATGTGCCCGATCGGCGTCACGATGTGCGAGTTGCCGAAGTAGAGCACGCCGGCCGGGTCGGCACCGACAGCGTTGGCGCCGATGACGTAGACGTGGTTGTCGTAGGCGCGCGCCCGCGACGTGAGGTCCCAGATGTCGGCCGAGCGCAGCAGCGCCGACGGGCGGCAGATGACCTCGGCGCCCTGGACGGCCTGGATGCGCGACAGCTCGGGGTAGTCGCCGTCGAAGCAGATGATCATGCCGATGCGACCGAGCTCGGTGTCGCACACCGTGACGGTGTCGCCGGGCGTCACCCAGCCGCCACCCGAGACGATCTCGGAGCAGAACGGGTGCGTCTTGCGGTAGGTGCCGAGCAGGTCGCCCGACGGGCCGACGAGCACCGACGAGTTGTGGACGACACCGCGCTCCGGCCCCCGCTCGTAGGTGCCGAAGCAGACGTGCACGCCCAGCTCGCGCGCGACGGCCTGGATCGGCTCGATCATCGCGCCCGGCAGCTCGGTGACGAGGTCCCAGAGCTCCTCCTTGGAGCAGCCCGGGGTGAAGCCGGTGCTCGCGGTCTCGGGCAGGACCACGAGCTCGGCACCGGTGGCCTCGACGCAGGCGCGGGTCATCTCGACGCACGTCTCGACGTTGGCGCGGATCGTCTCGGGGGTGAGCGGAGCCGCGACGGGGGCTACCTGGACGGCCGCGGCGGTGAACGCGCGCATCGTCAGCCCCGCCGTCCGATCGCCCAGCCGACGACGACACCGACGAGAGCGACCGCTCCGCCGGTGACGACGCCGAGGGCGAAGTCGCGCCCGGCGAACGGTGCCGCGGGAGCCGGCCGCCCGGCATACGACACGGGCGCAGGCGCCCCACCGGGTATGCCGGGTGCTGCCGTCGGCGTGGCGGCCGCGGGAGCGCTCGGGGCGGCGGCGCGGACGCCAGAGATGTCGGCATCGACGGCCGAGAAGAACTGTCCCGCCATCTTCTTCGTGACACCGGCGAGCATCCGCTGGCCGACGCCGCCGATGACCCCGCCGACGGAGGCGTCGGCGTCGTAGGTGAGCTCCGTGCCGCCGGAGGCGGACGGGGCGAGGCGCACGACGACGTCGGCGTCGACGGTGCCGGGCGCCCCCGCGCCGGAGGCCTTCATGGTGAAGGAGTCGGGGTGCTGCGGGTCGCGGAGCGAGACCTCGCCGTCGTAGGTGCCCTTGATCGCGGCGACCCCGGCCGTGACCGTCATCGCGTAGTGGTCGGGACCGAGCTCGGTGAGCCGCTCGCAGCCGGGGAGGCACCGCGCGAGCACGGCCGGGTCGTGGAAGGCGTCCCACACCTGCTGCGGGTCGGCCGCGAGAGTGGCGGATCCGGTGATCTTCATGCGGACGGCTCCTTCGATGACGTGCGTGACGTGCGTGACGTGCGGTGCAGGGACGGGATCTCGCCGTCCGCGTGGCGGCGGCGCAGCTCCCACAGCTCGTTGGGCGAGATCGGCATCCGGGTGATCGGGAAGCCTTCGGCGTCCTCGATGGCCGACGCGATGACGGCCGAGACCGGGATGSAGCCCGCCTCGCCGGCGCCCTTGATGCCCAGGGGATTCAGCGGGCTGGGGGTCTCGAGGTGGTCGGCCTCGATGGTCGGCACCTCGGATGCGTACGGCATGAGGAAGTCCATGAAGCTCGCGTTGAGCAGCTGCCCCGACTCGTCGTAGGCCATCCGCTCGTAGAGCGCGCCACCGACACCCTGGGCGACGCCACCGTGGACCTGACCCTCGACGATCATCGGGTTGATCATCGTGCCGCAGTCGTGGATGACGCAGTAGCGCAGGATCTTGATCTCGGCCGTCACGGGGTCGGTCTCGACGACGGCCGCGTGCATGCCGTTGGCGAAGGTCGCCTGGGTGGGGGAGTAGAACCCCTTTCCCTCCAGGCCCGGCTCCTCGCCCTCGGCGACCGGCGGCTTGTCGGGGTCGAACGTGCCGGCGAACTGCGTTGCGGCCTTTGCCGCTTCGTCGAACGCGTAGCGCAGCGGGTTCGACAGGACCGACACCGTGCCGAGGCTCATCGACGTCGTCGGGGCGCCCTTGACGCGCACCGTGCCGTCGACGATCTCAAGGTCCTCCGGCGAGACCTCGAGCGCGTCGGCGGCGATGCGCAGCGCCTTCTCGCGGACCTTGCGGGCGCCGAGGGCGATGGCACTGCCGCTCATGACCGCGGCCCGGGACGCGAAGGTGCCCACGGCATACGCCATCTTGCGGGTGTCGCCGGTGGTGACGTGGACGTCCTCCATCCGGACGCCGAGCTCCTGGGCGACGATCTGGGCGAAGACGGTCTCGTGTCCCTGACCCTGTGACGTCAGGCCGGTCGACACGTTGACCCGACCGCTCGTCTCGATCTGGATGTGGCCGCCCTCGTAGGGGCCGACGCCGGTTCCCTCGACGTAGCAACCGATTCCGAGGCCGACCTTGCGTCCCTCGGCCTCGGCCTGACGGCGGTAGTCGGCGAAGTCGTCCCAGCCGACCAGCTCCTTGAGCTTGGTCAGGCTGGCCGGGAAGTCGCCCGAGTCGTACTTGAGCGGCCGGCCGTCCTGGAAGAGCAGGCCGTGGTCGTAGGGCATCTCGCTGGGGAGGATGAAGTTGCGCGAGCGGACCTCGGCGCGGTCGAGGCCGAGCTCGTCGGCGATGGCGTCCATGGTGCGCTCCATCGCGAAGACGCCCTGCGGACGGCCGGCGCCCCGATAGGGCGTCACGAGAACGGTGTTCGTGTAGAGAGACCAGAACTCGCAGCGGTAGGTACCGGGCTTGTAGGGGCCGAGCAGCTGGGTCGAGGTGATGATCGGGACGATGATCCCGTAGGGGGTGTAGGCGCCGTTGTCGTGCCAGAGCCTGACGTCGAGCGCGAGCAGGCGGCCGTCGTCGTCGAAGCCGACGGTGACCCGCTGGAGCTGACCCCGCTCGTGCGCCGCGCTGATGAAGTGCTCGCGCCGGTCCTCGGCCCACTTGACCGGGCGGCCGACGAGCATGGCTGCCCACGGCACGAGGACCTCCTCGGGCCACGGGTGCACGATCTTGACGCCGAAGCCGCCACCCACGTCGGGGGCGATGCACTCGACCTTCGCGAGGGGGAGACCGAGCTTGGCCGCGACGGCCGCGCGGACGCCGGTCGACGTCTGGGTGGAGGAGTACATCCGCAGCTCGCCGCGGTCCCGGTCCCAGCGCGCGTACACGCCCCGGCCCTCCATCGGCATGCAGGCGCTGCGCTCGATGTCGAGGTCGAGAGTCAGGGTGTGCGGCGCGGCGGCCATGGCGGCCTCGACGTCGCCGACCTCCTGGAGCATGTGGGCCGCGACGTTTCCGGGCACGTCGGCGTGGACGAGCAGGTCGCCGTCCCTGGCGTGCTCGATGCCGACGACGACGGGCAGCTGGTCGTAGGTGACGCGGATGCGTTGGCAGGCGTCCTCGGCGACGTAGCGGTCGGTGGCGACGACCATGACGATCGGCTCGCCGACGTGGTTGACCTCGTCCTTGGCCAGGGCGTAGCCCGTGCGGCCGTGGGTCAGCGTCGGGTGCGGGATGAGCAGCGGCAGCGGCTCGCCGACGCGGCCGGGCAGGTCCTCGTGGACGTAGATGCCGACGACGCCCTCGATGTCGATGGCGTCCGAGGCGTCGATGTCGACGATGCGGGCGTGGGCGTGCGGGCTGCGCACGAAGGCGGCGGCGAGGGCGTCGTGGCCGAGGTCGTCGAGGTAGCGGCCGCCGCCGGTGACGAGGCGCGGGTCCTCCTTGCGCTTGATCGGCGCACCGAACATCTGCGTCGTCATGCGTGCTCCTCCACCCGCTCGGCCTTGATCTCCGCGGCACGCAGGACGCTCTTGACGATGTTCTGGTAGCCGGTGCAGCGGCACAAGTTACCCGAGATCGCCTCTCGCGCCTCCTCGCTCGTGGGCGAGGGGTTCTCCTCGAGGTATGCCGTCACGGTCGTGAGGAAGCCCGGCGTGCAGAAGCCGCACTGGAGACCATGGCACTCGGCGAAGGCCTGCTGGACCGGGTTCATCGACTCGCCGGTCGGCGCGACGCGGGCGTCGGGGGCCGAGCAGAGGCCCTCGACTGTCGTGATGGCGTGGTCCTGGGCGGTCACGGCGAACATCAGGCACGAGCGCATCGGCTGGTCGTCGACGAGGACGGTGCAGGCGCCGCAGACGCCGTGCTCGCAGCCGACGTGGGTGCCGGTGAGCTCGAGGTCGTGACGCAGGAAGTCCGAGAGGAGGCGCCGGGCCGGGACGGCAGCCGAGCGGCGCACCCCGTTGACGGTGACCGTCACCTCGTGGAGCGTCTCACCGGTCATCTCGGTGCTCGTCTCGCGGGTCGTGTCCGTCATGAGTGGCCTCCTTCAGTCGAGTGCCCACTTTCCGGCACGGCGTTGGGCGTCGGGAACTGCGCACTCGACGGGGACTGGGGCGTCGGGGACTGGGCACTCGACGGGATGGCTTCAGTCGAGTGCTCACTTTCCCGCACGGCCTTGGGGAGCACGCGGCGGGTCAGCTCGGCGACGAGCATCCGGCGGTAGTCGGCACTCGCGTGGATGTCGCCCTCGGGCTCGACGTGCTCGCGCACCGCTTCGGCGGCCGCATCAAGCGCCGCGTCCCACGCCGCCGTGCCCGGCTCGACACCACTGAGCGCCGGCCCGAGGTCGAGGACGGAGGGCACGTCGGTGACGGAGACGAACGACGCGCGAGCGGCCGACACGACGCCGTCGGCAACTGTCACGGCCACCCCGACGCCGGCCATCGCGTAGTCCCCGTGCCGCCGCGCCGCCTCGGTGAAAGCGGTCCCCGTGCCTGCCGGGAAGCGGCCGAAACGCACTGCCACCGCGAGCTCCTCCGCCGCGAGCGACGTCTCGAGCGCGCCGAGGAAGAAGTCGGACCAGCCGATCTCACGCGACCCAGCCGGGCCGGCGACCTCGACGACGCCGTCGGTCAGGGCGAGGATCGCCGGCATCTCACCTGCGGCGTCGGCGTGCGCGATGGAGCCGACCGTCGTGCCGCGGTTGCGGATGGCGGGGTGGGCGACGTTGACGAGGGCCTGGCGCAGGAGGGGGAGGACGGCATACGCACCGTCGGAGCGCTCGAGGCCGGCGTGGCGGACGAGCGCGCCCACCCGGACGGCCGATGGCGTCACCTCGATGGTGTCGAGGCCGGCGACGCGGTTGATGTCGACGAGGTGCGCCGGCGAGGCCAGGCGCATGTTGAGGATCGGGATGAGGCTCTGGCCGCCCGCGAGGACCTTGCCGTCGTGACCGACCTCGGTGAGGACGGAGACGGCCTGCTCGACGGTGAGCGGTGCGTGGTGCTCGAAGGGGGCGGGCTTCACCGAACCGATCCTGCCTTCCGACCCCCGGTGGGGACTAGTGATCGTTGTGCATCGCTGCACGTGGGCTTTTGGCAACTTCTGCCGTGAACGGCCGTGGGCCCCCGATGCGAGATCGGAGGCCCACGGGCGCGTGGTGCGTGCTGCCTCAGCGGCGACGCAGGTCCGGTCCGCCCGGGCGGTCCTGGTAGAGGTCGTCGATGCCGTCGGCGTCGCCGTAGTCCCCTTCCCGTTCGCCGAGCGAGATCATCGTGCCGCTCGCGGCGTCGGCCCGGTCACGCAGGTCGGCCGGGGCGAGGGCGCGGGCCGTGTGGTAGGCCACGATGGTCACGATCGTGCCGAGCGCGATCCCGCCGAGCGTGAAGTCCGACGTGAAGACGAGCGAGACGCCGCCGATGCCGATGATGATGCCGGCCGCGATGGGCACGAGGTTGATCGGGTTGCCGAAGTCGACCCCGTTCTCCTTCCAGATCTTCGCGCCGAGCAGGCCGATCATGCCGTAGAGCACGACGGTGATGCCGCCGAGCACGCCGCCCGGCACCGAGGCGACGAGCGCGCCGAACTTCGGCGAGAGGCCGAAGATGATCGCGACGATCGCGGCGACGTAGTAGGCGGCCGTCGAGTAGACGCGTGTGGCCGCCATGACCCCGATGTTCTCGGCGTACGTCGTCGTCGGCGAACCACCGACGGAGCTCGCGATGACCGTGCCGATGCCGTCGGCGGCGATGGCGCGCCCCATGTACGGGTCGAGGTCCGACTTCGTCATCTCGGCGACGGCCTTGACGTGGCCGGTGTTCTCGGCGATGAGCGCGATGACGGCCGGGAGGACGAGCAGGATCGCGGCGACAGAGAACGACGGTGCGTGGATGCCGACGATCTCCTTGCCGTCGGCGCCGGTCGTCGACGTCGGCGGGAGGCCGAACCAGGGCTGAGCGGCGAGGTTGTCGAAGTTCGTCCGGAAGTGCGTCGTGACCTTGCCGGCGCCGGCGTCGAACGAGGTGATCTGCCCGAACAGCCGGTCGAAGAGCCAGGAGATGACGTAGCCGAAGATGAGCGCGAGGAAGACCGCGATGCGCGACGCGAAGCCCTTGAAGGCGACCGCGCAGATGATCGTGAACGCCATGACGAGCAGCGCCACCCACTGGTCCTGGGGCCAGTAGATGCTGGCGACGACCGGCGCGAGGTTGAAGCCGATGAGCATGACGACGGCACCCGTCACGACCGGCGGCAGCACCTTGTGCAGCACCCCGGACCCGGCGAAGTGAATCGCCACACCGATGAGCGCGAGCACGGCGCCGGCGACGAGGATCGCGCCCGTGACCTGCGCGGAGGTGCCCCCTTGGGCCCGGATGGCCGCCACGGCACCGACGAAGCTCGCCGACGTGCCGAGGTAGCTCGGGACCTTCCCGTTGACGATGAGCAGGAAGCAGATCGTCGCGATCCCGCTCATCATGATCGCGAGCTGGGCGTTGAGGCCCATGACCAGCGGGAAGACGAAGGTCGCCCCGAACATCGCCACGACGTGCTGCGCACCCAGACCGACCGTCTTGCCCCACGACAGTCGTTCGTCGGGAGYGACGACGTCGTCGGGGCCCATCGTCTTGCCGTCCCCGTGCAGTTTCCAGCCCAAGCCCAAAGCCATTCCGACTCCTATGGTTGCCCCATGTGGTGATGAGGGTCACGCCCCAATCTGGGATGGCCGAAAACTACTCCCACCGCAAGGGACCGCGTTCGTCAAACGTTGATACACGCCGACGGAGACCCTCTGGCAGGAGATGACGTATGCCGCGTGGCCCGGTCCCAGCGGCTCGGCCGGGCCGCACACCCCCTCTGCGATCGATCGGTGCCATGTCGTAGCCATGTCGGTCACGGCGTCGAGAGGCTCAGGACAGGGTCACCACCTTGTGCATGCCCATGAAGGCGTGCGGCATCCCGGTCACGTCGTCGGCGACGAAGCAGAGCAGGACGTAGGTCCCTGCCGGGAGGTGGTAGGTCAGCCGTGCCTCACGTCCGGGCGAGAGCACGTCGAGGCCGACGGAGGGACCGTCGACCGCGAACGCTGGCGGCCCCTGCGCCCCGGAGTCGAAGTACGCCTGGATATCCGCATCTGTGGTGCCGGCCTTCACGGGCGAGATCGACATGAAGTGGATCGTGTCTGCGACGTTGCGCACCCGGACCGTGCCATTGGCCGGCATGCGGCCGTGGGTGACGAAGGTGTCGGCGGAGGTGAGGTCGACCGTGGCGCTGGCGCTGGGCAGGCGACCGTCATCCCCGCCCTCGTTCCCGCGGACGCGCATCGTCGTGATGATCGGTGCTCCGCTCGGGGGAGCGCCCAGGTCCATCAGGTAGTAGGTCCCTCTCTTCAGACGCTCCGTGACGGTGGCCGGGTTGCCGGGCTGCACGTCGGCGAGACCGAAGAAGCGCGCATCGCGGGTGAGGTCACGGGTGCCCTTCGCGTTGGTCGCCGGGTCGGAGGCGAACTCCTCCTGCAGGTCCGCGAGCACCATTGCGACACTCACGTTGGCCTTGGGCTGGAAGAGCGTGATGTCGCTGCCCCCGCCCGTGTTGGTCGAACTGACACGGAAGCGCACGACGCCTTCGTCGACAGCGGACCGGCTGGTGGTGACACGGCTCCCGTCGCCCATGACCGAGACCCACGAACCCGTGTCCTGTGAGTGGGCGCTCGCGCTCGCTGCCCCTATCACTGTTCCGCTTGCACTGAGTGCCACCGCAGCAGCACACGCCAGTAGTCTTTTCATGTTCTCGACTCCCTCCCCTGGAGGTGCGCCTCGCGCTCTGCGAAGCGCCACCAATTACGCTAGAACCGCTCGGCGCGCCTGACCGGCGAACGGTGAAGTTCGATTGACGCGGCGGTGCAAGCCGGCATACGCGACTCGGCGGCGACGTGGTCAGATGCCGCGCATCTGGTGGATCTTCAGCGCGAGGGCGAGCGTCAGGCGCAGGTCGGGGTCGGTCGTGAAGGGGCCGAGGATCTTCTCGAGCTTGCCGATGCGGTAGCGCAGCGTGTTGTAGTGGAAGAAGAGCAGGCGGGCGGTCTCGGCGACGTTCATGTTCGTGTCGAGCAGGATGCTCAGGGTCTGGCGCAGGCCGGCATACTCCGGCGAGTCGTCGGTGGCGAGCTCGCGCAGCGACTCGGTGACGAAGCGGCGCAGGTCCGCCCCGTCGGGGATGAGCGCGAGCAGGCGGTAGATCCCGAGGCCGTCGACGTGCGTCAGGGCGCCGTCGCCGTGCATCTGGCGCCCGACCGTGACGGCTGAGAGCGCCTCGTCGTAGGCGTGGGGCAGGCCTGCCGGCGACGTGATCGGCCGCGACACCCCGGCGGAGAAGCTGCGCCGGCCGCCGCCGCCGTCGCCGCGCACGACCCGGACGTACTCGCCGACGATCCGCATCACCGTCTCGGTCTCCGCCACTGCCGGGACGCCGATGAGCGCGACGACCTCGCGGCTGAATCCCATGACGGGAGAACGGGAGTCGCGCACGGCGACGGCATGCGTCCAGGCCCGGGCGAAGCGCTGCTGGAGGAAGCGCACCTCGTCGGCGTCGCGGGTCGAGCGATCGTCGTCCTCGTCGGTCTCGGCGACGACGACGACCATCGACCGGTCGATGTCCCAGCCGAGCGAGCTCGCGTGGGCGACGGCCTCGACGGGGGAGCCGGCACGACCGGCCAGGGCGTCGCGGAGGAACTCGGCGCGGTACTTGCTCTCGACGGCCGAGACGGCTTCGTCCTTGGTGATGGCGAGCGCGGCGACCGTTGCGGCCCGTTCGAGCAGGCGCACGTCGTCGACCGTCAGGTGCCGGTGGCTGCAGAAGGCGATGAGGACGCCGTGGTCGAGGTGTCCGGCGACGATGCGCACGGCGGAGCGGTTCGCCGTCGGTCCGTCGGGGCGCGGGCCCATCGGCTCGGCCTCCGTGAGCAGCCGGCCGGTCCGGTCGAAGCACTCGAGCGACAGCGCGCTCTCCAGCTCGCGCGGCGACCCGGCGCGGGCGATGACGCGGCCGTCGGTCGTCGTCACCATCGCGGCGCCGTCGAGGAAGCCGACGACCTGCTCGCAGAGGTCGTCGAGCGAGCCGCCGGCGAGGACGATCTGCACGAGCGCGCGGTCGGCGTCCTCGAGCCGACGCAGGATCGCCGTCTGGTGCTCGAGGATCGCGCTGAGCACCTCGGTGGTGAACGTCGCGATGTGCTCCAGCGGGACGTCGATGACTGGCAGCCCGGTCTGCTCGGCGGCGGCCACGAGCGCGGCGAGGGGCTTGCCGCTGAGCCCCGAGACGACGAGGGCGGCGGCGCCGGCCGAGTCCAGGGTCGTCACGATGTCGCCGAGGCTCCGGAGGTCGCCGTCCAGCTCGGCCAGGCCCGCAGCGTCGGTGAGGACGAGCCGGTGGGTCAGTC
>NZ_JBFULD010000142.1:0-10223 GCF_056400505.1 Terrabacter sp. P5_B1 | reverse complement strand
CGTCGGGGCCGTCCTGGCCGAGCAGCACGACGAGTGGGCTGAGCAACGCCGCTACCTCGGCCTCGAGGCACTGAAGAACGCCCGCACCGTCCTGACCGATCGCGAGGACAACCCCGAGGAGGTGAGCACCAACCTGATCGCCGGCGCCATCAACCCCTAAACGAACAACCTCGACGGATCACGTCGTACACCACCGACCCGGACTTGACCGTGCCGAGGGCGAGGCTCGCAGGCGCATCTGGCGGCCACTGGAAGACGCTCGGACGTCAACAGACCATTGGCCGATCGACGGCGGCCGCGCCCGGCATACAGGCTGAATCGTCGCTGTCTGAACATTCGTTTTGCCCGGATTCATGATTAGCGGGGTGTCCTTTCGAAGATGCGTTTACAGTGGACAAGGCAATGCACCCTCGACGTCGGTGGGCCTCGCGACGGGCCGCGTAACCACCATGCAGGGGACACCATGGTTCTTCATCGCGTACCGAGGTCTACGTATGAGCCGGGCGATGATCAGGGCTCGCCCCGACTCGAGTTGCTCGGGCAGTGGCGGCTGACGGGCCTTCCTGGCGCTTCGACGGTGTCACTGCAGCCGCGCCGGCTCTTGGCCGTTCTCGGTCTTCGAGGAGTCATGAACCGCTTGGAACTTCGTCGGGTCCTTTGGCCGGCGTTGCCCGATGGCGGCGCTGCTGCCCGGCTTCGGGCGGCATTGTGGCAGCTAACTCCGCATAGGAGCATGCTGGTGCGTGAGGAGGGCGATGACCTTTCGCTCGACGAGCGCGTTCACGTCGACGTATCCGACATGTTGCACGCTGCAGCGGCCGTGGATGGCGGCGAGCCCCGTTCCCCAGACGTGTTCGCTGCCGACCTGCTGCCGACGTGGGACGAGGAATGGTTGCAGTTGGAGCGCGAACGGCTACTTCAGATTCGCCTCCATGCGCTCGAGCAGCTGTCTCGGCGCCTGGCTGAAGCACACGACTACGGGACCGCGCTGGACGCGGCGCTGACCTGCCTTCACGCCGACCCCCTACGAGAGAGCGCACACCGAGCAGTGATCCGAGTTCATCTGGCGGAGGGCAACGTCGCGGCCGCGGTCGCGCAGTACGACAGCTGCCGTGCTGTCCTCGATGCCGAGCTAGGTCTGGCGCCGACACGGCAGTTGACTGAGCTCATAGCCGCGTGCGGCTGGCGTCCGGAGCCGCGACGCAGCGCGGCGACGCCGGGGAGGTCAGGCGGTCTGAGGCCCGATCAACCCGGTCTCCCAACGTGACGAGGCGGCCACGGGGCCGAGACGGTTTGTGCCCACAGTTGTGTTGTGAGCGAGGACGTCGACCGAGCAGGCGTGTTGCTGCTTCGTGCGTGGCTGCACGAAGGGGAGATCGTCGCCCGCGTGCAGTCCTCCGTCGACGGCGAGGAACAGCAGGCGCACATACTCGTCGGCCTCGACACGGTGATAGACACGGTCCGCGGCTGGTTGCGAGACCTTTGCGAGACGCCGCCGTGACGCCTGCAAGACGGGGGACGGCGCACGCTTGCTCGCATGTCAGCCGCACAAGTCAGGCTTCGACTGCTAGAGGGCTTCGAACTCACGGTCGACGGAGAGCCCCATGAGCTGCCGCCCTCTGCCGAGCGCTTGGTTGCTTACCTCGCCCTGCAGAGTAGACCGGCCGTCAGAACCCAAGTAGCAGGCGTCCTTTGGGGGGACCGACACGAGGATCGCGCGGCCGCGTGCCTCCGCTCCGCCATCTGGCGCGCCAACTCGGGGTGCTGCCGCGCGCTGGTCGAGGCGGGTCGCACTCGAGTGAGCCTGCCGACGACGGTGCTCGTTGACGCGCGCGATGCCGCCGCCGCCGCGCACGCCCAGCTGGTCGGCGGCGCTCCTGTCAACCCTGAGCTGCTGCGTGGCGAGCTGCTGCCGGGCTGGTACGAGGACTGGGTCCTCGTCGAGCGCGAGCGACTTCGTCAGTTGTGCCTCGCGGGCATGGAGAGCATGGCGCAGACGCTCCTGGACGCCGGTCAGCCACAGCTCGCGGTCGAGGCAGCTCTGGCTGTCGTCTCGGTCGAGCCGCTGCGTGAGGCGGCCCACCGGATCCTGATCGACGCACACGTCGCGTTCGGCAACCGCATCGCAGCGCTGCGCCAGTTCGAGAAGTGTCGCCTCATCCTCGCGACCGAGGTCGGTCTGGCGCCCAGTGGCGACATCCTGGCAGCCGCGGCTCGCGCCCGCGGACCTGAAGCTGTTGTGGCGCAGAGCATTCACGAGGTGCTGCCGGCCGCCGCAGCCGGTTGATTCGGCCGGGCCGGTCGAGGTATGCCGTGGGCGTGGGCGCCGCGGGTCACCCCGGCCGGGCGATGGCCAGGCCAGTGATGCCCGGGCCGGTCGCAAGCAGGCACGGCCGCCGGTCGCCGCAGCGCAAGGCGTAGACCTGGTCGATCCCACTCACGCGAGTCGCGATCGCGTGCAGCGACTGCCGGGTCACGTCATCAACCTCCGGCGGCACTTCGGGCGCGTCCAGCGTTGCCCGCGCCGCGGCCACCTCATCGTCCGTCGCCGCCTGCGCGGACACATCGGAGCCCACGCACGGCGCAAGCCACGACAGAGATATCGGTTCGCGAACGCCCTCGGTCTTCAGCGCGTGCAACCCTTGCCGGGCCAGGGCAGCGCGTTCGTCCGGCTCGGCTTCGGCCAAGGCTCGCACCATCGTGGCCACCCCGCTCACCGGCCAGTCGACGAGTCCGGAGGCGGCGGCCTGTTCACCGGAGCGGACGGCCGCGACAAACGTGCTCACTACGTCGCTCACGGGACTCATCGTGCCTCGCTCGGCAGGCGAGATGCGGTGGGCCACGACGTTTCCTTGGCGAACCCGGGGAGCACGACCGTGATCTCGACGTACCGCCAGTCCGGGGTCGGCTGCGCTCCACGCTCACCCTGCGGGCTGTGCCGGATGCGGTTGTTGGTGAGGTCGGCGCTCGCTCGAAAGAGGAAGTACTCGATGGCGTCCTCTCGAGCGGCCGACAGGTTGTGGTTGCTGTGCTCGGCGCCTTCGGAGGACGCGTGTCCTTCGAGCATGATGACAGCGCCGGATACCCGGCGCAGCCACTGTGCCAGGTCGAGGAGCGGGCGAATGTCCTGGTCGCGGCGTACTGCATCGGCCAGCTGCATGTCGCCATCCGGGAGGGCGAGGCGGAAGTAGAGGCGGCGTGGAATCGTCGGGAGGGCGGGTGCCGGCTGGTGCACCGAGCCCGGCTGCTCGTCGCGCCGAATGCCTGGCTGGTGGCCCCAGCGATATCCACGAACGTCTTCACCGTTGACTTCGAAGTCCGACCAGTTCGGGTGCCGCGCAGTGATGTTCGACCGAAGCCGACGGGCCAGGTCGGCATCGCTGCCGGAGAAGCCGCTGATGATCTGCGCCTTCTCCCAGGCGTGCTCGCGCTCGCCGGGCACATGGAAGATGAACGGGAACGCGATGTCGCCGGCCCACTGCCAGTTCGCCGGGTTCCAGTTCGTCCCGGCAGCTTCGATCTCGGGGTTGAGGTCGGCGGCCGCCCGGTCGAAGACGCTGGCCATGGCGAAGAAGTCTGCGCGGAAGTCGTCGACCGAGGTGCCGGGGATCCCGGCGTAGTGCGTGGCGAACACGGCGGCGATCGCGCGGGGCAGGTCGAAGCGGATGTGCGCCTGCATCGCAGGGAGCAGCGCGTTGGCGATCTCCTTGGACGCGCCCATCCAGCTTCCCGGATGATCGGCTGCCTCGAAGGCCCGCCGCCAGTTGGGTTCGACCCCGCTTCGGTCGCCGGACTCCCACGCGTTCAGGTTGGCCATGTAGGTCGTGTTGAAGGCGATCACCTCCTGCATCTTCATGTGCGGGTACTGGTAGACGCCACGGTCGATGTGCTCGAGCTCGTGCACGGTCACGAAGTAGTAGACCCGCGCGAACCAGTACCTCCCGGTCCCGCGTAGACGGTTGGCGGTGGCCAATTGCTGATCCCGCACCTGCTCGGTCTGACGGTGCAGGGTCCGGAACGACGCGTTGGGGTTGAGCGGGAGCAGCTGGTAGCGGTAGCCGCGTGCGATGGGGAAGGTCAGCTGCGGCGCGGATGCGACGTACCAGTGCCCGTTCGCCTCCTGGACCAGGTTGCCCTCGCTGTCGTGACGCACTCCGGTGGGCCCGTATGCCGCCGGCGGAGTCGCCTGCGGCGGCCAGGCGGGTGTCTCTACGCGCGGTGGGTAGCGGCGCAGGACCTGTGGGTCCGAACCGCTTGCCTGTCCGACGCCGCGCTCCTCCGGAGCCGTGTGCGAGCCCATGACCACCGGCCGGCCAAGGTCGACGTCGTCGCGTGCCTGGACCGCGTGCATCGCCTCGTGGCGCTGTATCGCGGGTGGGGCATTGTCGGGCAGGAAGACGTGTCGGCCCACGGTCGCGGCTCCGGCTTGCCAGCGTTCCAGGGCCGCGTCGACTTCGGGGCCACGGTGCACAACAGCTCGTTCTGTCGCGTCGGCTCTGTCGGCAGTGGCGGCCGCGTTGAACGGTGCGACACTGCTGCGCTCCACCACCGCGGCGACGTCGTGGGACAGGTCCGCGCCGTCCGCCGGGGATGCCCAGCGTGGCGGTCTGGCGAGGTCAGCATGGGTCGGCCCGGTCGCGTCATTCGCCGCTTCGAGACCGTGTCCGGGCTCGGCGTCGGGCCGCTGGTGGCGCGGCTTCCGGTCAAGCTGGCTCATGGGGGACTCGCCTCCAGTCTTCGCTGCGGGTCGTGGTGCTCACCGGGGATCCAGCCGAGTGGTCGTGATCAGGCGACTGCGGTAGAACGTGAGGTCCTCACCGAGCAGATCTTCGACATCGGCCGCGGGGGTTGCAGACCAGTAGCCGCCTCGCCCCGTCTTCGGGACCGTGTTGCCGGCGTGGGTGATCCCGACCACGACGCGTTCGGGGACCGCGACCACGCGGTCGGCCGGCGCTCGCCAGACGAACCGCGTGTCCTCGCCCACCGCGGCCGTCGCGAACCGGTTGCGCTCCCAGGTCCCCCGCGTGAAGACGAGGCTGGTCCCAGCGACCCATGGCCGTCGGTGCGCCGGCCAGCGATAGGTCCAGGCCGCTCCGGTCGCGGGGGCGTAGAACGGGAGTGTCGACACACCTGAGACCTCCGCCCCGGTCTCGGCCATGCGGGCGAGCTGTGTCGTGATTCGGTCGGGGGAGTACCAGTCGTCGTCGTCCCAGTGAGCGAGCACGTCGCCCTGGGCCAGCTCGACCGCCAGGTTGCGCTTCGCACCCAGCACCATCCGTCGCTGCAGCCGGTGGTAGTGGACTCCGGGTATGCCGTCCACGAGATCGGCCACCGGGTCGCTGCCGTCGTCGACGACCACCAGCTCGCGGTCCGGGTGGTCCTGGCGCTGGTAGTAAAGGAGTGCCTGGCTCACGAACTGCCGTCGGTCTGCCGTCGGCATGAGGCACGACACGAGCGTTCCCAGCGCGGGCCGCCGGCGGGATCGGAGGAACTCGAGGTCCGGCGCCGGAAGGTCCGGGATGGCGCATCGGACCCAGCTCTCGGAGCCCCTGAACCGCCCGGGCTCGACACGCCATGTGTTGCGGCCGTGCCGGACGTACACATAGCAGTCGCCCGCGGTGACCCGCTCGAGACGCGCTCCGGCGGCGAGAGCCTGCTGCAGGAACGCGACGTCCTCGGCGAGCGACCGGTCCGCGAACTTCACGCGCCCGGTGCACAGCGAGGTGCCGAAGGCCAGTGTGCCGCAGCCGATCCCCTGGAAGAGCAACCGATCCTGGGCCTGAGGGGCGATCCGCCACGCCCGCCAACCCTCCAGCTCGAGCCACGGAAAGCCGACCAGGCCCGTGACATCCGCTCGTCCGTCGAGGATGGGCTTGACCTGCCGGCTGACCCGGTCGCGGGCATACCAGTCGTCGTCGTCCCAGAGCACCGCCACCGCCCCACGTGCGAGGCGGCAACTGTGGTTGCGCAGTGCCCCGATGGACTGGCGGCCCGGCAGGTGCACCAGTCGGATCCGTCGATCCGGCGGGAGCTGACCCTCCAGGGCCGGGTGCCCACTCTCCACCACGACGAGCTCGAGGTTGGGGTAGTCCTGGCGGAGGAACATGTCGGCGGCGTGAACCGCCCACTGTTGACGGCCGCTGGTCACCATCAGGCAGCTGACCAGGGGCGTGCGGGAGTGGGAGTCACGAGTCATGAGTCAGAGATCCTCGGCAGACTTCATCATCTTGTCGTTGAAGTCCTTCGGCGGGATGGTCCGCACCAGCGAGTCCGGGTCGTATCCGAGCTCGACGATGCGGCGGAGACGGCGTACCTCCGACTCGACACTCTGCAGTCCAGCGGTCTGGCGTTCGGACTCCCTCTGGTAGACGCCCAGCTTGTCGAGGAGGTACCCGAGGTCCTCGCGAAGGATCGGAGCGTCCTGACCGCCGAGCGGGTCTTTGCGCCCCTGCAGCTCACGAGTCGGGACCGAGGTGAACTGCGGCGGCCCGGATGTCGAGGTCGCCGTGAGGAGCAGGTAGCGATCCACCAGCCCGAACAGGTGCAGGAGCTCGTGGCCGAGCACTCCGGCCTCCGTGATGTGCGCGGGCGGGATGCTCATGACGCCGCCGTCACACATGGGATCGGTGACCGAGGTCGCGATCTTCGGATCGGGTTGGGGGAGTGAGCATCCGGGATACGTGACCGGCACGCCCGTGCTGACCGCGCGGACCGTGATGAGCCAGAAGTTGTGATCGCGAGGGGTCTTCGTGTCGATCAAGGTGAGCTCCGGCACCACCCTGAAGACCCGGCCCGCGAAGACACCCTCGAGGTTCTTCTTCCACACCAGGTCGATGCCCGCGGACAGTGCCGTCCGAAGCTCCCCGAACCGGCCCTTCATCGTGGCGTCCTCGAAGCGAACTTGGAAGCGCACTTCGACGACCACCGCGTTCTCGTTCAGCGAGACGGTGACGGGTGCGACGTTCAGACGGGTCCAGTTGTCTTCCTCGAGCTGTCGCCGCTGCTTCATGCCAGGGTCGATGGAGCCGGCGTCGAGCGTCGCCCGGTCCGCCAGCACCCGAAGTCGATCGGCCTCGATCGCCACCTGCTTGCCCTTGAGGGAGGCCAGCAGCGGCTCGAGAGTCCTGAGCCGGGCCTTCGCCCGCTCGGTCGTCGCCCTGTCCTGGGGTGACTGTGGGGCCGGCTGTCGCTGCACCCGCGGTACGCCCGTCGTGAGACCGGCGGGCAACCTGCCGGCGACCGCGGTGCCCCGGACAGCGGTGCCGGCCACGACCCGCCTCGCGAGGCTGTCCGCCTGGCTCTCGCAGACGTCGTCGGTCGTGCCGGTTCGGAGCTTGGGCGCGAGACCGGCGAGCTGAGTCCGGCCGAGGAAGAAGGCCGCGCGGAAGCGGCTGTCGCCGACGATGACGCGGATGCGCTCGGCCGCCTCCGCAGCGGGTCCGTACCCCATGGAGGAGGGATGGATCGGGCCACTGCACGCTCTCCCGGGAAGACCGCCCTCGAACCTGCGGCGGAACCGCGCGTCGCCTTCTGCATTCCGGCGGATCTCGTTGTACAGCTGGTCTCCGAGGATCTCCGGGAAGCCTTCTCGGATGACCTGACGGTTGCGATGGAGGTCCGCGAACTCCTGGCTCACATACACGTGCATGAGCTCGTGGCACAGCGTCTCGACGGCCGTCCACCGGGCATCACACAGGTCCATCGCTGCCGAGTACTGCAGGTTCATGGTGACCTCTGCGCTGTCGTCGCTGCTCGCTGTGAAGGTCTGCCGCGAGAGAATCGCCGCGAGGTCCGACTGCACGGACGGGTCGGTGGCAACCTGGTCGACGACGTCACCGAGCACCTGCTCGTCGGACGGGCAGCGTGGGTCGTAGTGCACCCGGCCGAACAGGCCTGCGCCTTCCGCCTGGGTGCGTGCCCGGTTGTCGAGGAAGGCCCGCATCATCTGCGGCGGGATGGCGCCGGGGGCCGTGCTGGGCGTCAGGTGGCTGGGGTACCGCCAGCTCTGCTGGAAGGCGCGGGTGTGGCTGTGACCGATGTACGGCGCGAAGACCCGCAGCGCCTCCGTCTGCACCTCGTCCGCTACCGACCTGATCTGGCCCACGGGGTGCACGGCGACCGGGTTCGCGCGCACCTGACGGGCCCGCCCGGACACGTACGCTCGCAGCAGCGTGGCGAGGTCGCTCCGGAAAGTCGGTTCGTCGAGCTTGCTGCCCGGGGGTCGGCCGACGGGACAGGCCGAGGACGAGGCGCTTCCGCTGGCTGCGTCGGGGTTGTACAGGGGGTCGAGCCGGCGCTGCTCCGCCGGGTTCGCCACCCTCAACTGCGTGGTCAGCGCGAGCTCGAGCCATCCGCTTGCTCGCATCGCCTCGGCGGCGAACTCGCGCCAGCGGGGGCCGAGTGGCAGCAGCTCGACTGCCTTCGGCGCATACTCGACGAGGCGTCGGGCGGCCTGTGTGAGGTCGAGACCAGGCATCGGGTTGTCGGCGAGCAGGTCAAGAGCGAACAACAGCCAGCGTGCCCGAGAGGTCGGGAGGGCGGCCACCTGGGCACTGATGTCGATCGCGGGCCGACCGGTCAACGCGGTGTACCGGGCCTCCGCCCGACCTTGGTGCTCCGCGGGGGTGTCGTGTCCCACGACGTCCCCGTAGTCGATGGAGATCTGGGCCGTCCCGACCTGGTGGGTCGCACGGTGCACACCGGTGGCGCCCGACGCCTGCTGCAGGACGTGGGTGAGCTCGTGGGCGAGCAGCTCACGACCTGCGGTGCTCTGTGGCTGGTACTCGCCTGATGCGAAGGCGATGTGGCTTCCGTGTGTGAAGGCACGTGCCGAGATCGCGTCGGCGCTCGCGGCTGCCGTCGCATCGGTGTGGACGCGCACGTCCCCGAAGTCCTGACCGAAGCCGTCCTCCATGAAAGTGCGCACGTCATCGCTGAGCGGTTGTCCGGGCGAAGCAAGTGCGGACTCCACGACGGCGGGGACGCCCTCGGTCCGACCGGCCTGCGACTGGGCCTTGCGCTGGACGACCGGTGCGTGGACCGGTGACGCGCCGCACCGCGCGGTGGGCGCTCCCCGGCCGGACGGCATACGCACGACGCGCCGGGCCATGGCGTCGGCATCGCGCTCGCTCGGGTCGGCAGGACTGCTGATGCCCGCGGGACGCGGTGGACCATGGCTCCTCCGTGCGCCCAGGGGCGCGGCGTCGACGGTTCGACGCGGTGCGACCGATGCCCACAACGGCATCCGCGCGAGGTCCGCCGTGCTCGCCGGCGCCGCCTGCCGCGCCGGCTCGGAGCACGCGGTCACAGCGCCGGTCCGCTCGTGGCCCGGAAGACGGGCGATCTGGCTCATGTCCGACGCCCCGAGCCGTTCCGGCTCCCACGGTCGACATCCGTCAGTGCGGCGAGCGGGAAGACGGAGCCCGCGCGCTGGTACTCCCGCCGTATGCCGGCGAGGACCTCTGCGTCGGACACGGTCCCGCCGCGGTCCAGGGCGAGCAAGGTGGCGTGGAGCGACGCGTTGCGGATCTGCCCGCCCGTGAGGGCGCAGCGCCGGGCGGCGTCGTCGAGCAGTCCCGCCGAGACCTCGTGGTCGACGGGGAGGTGGGCGGCCCAGATCTGCCAGCGCGCGTCGGCGTCGGGCGCGACGAAGTCGACGGTGACGTCGATCCGGCGCAAGAATGCCTGGTCGATCCGGCTTGCAGCGTTGCTCGTCACCACGACGATGCCCTCGAAGCTCTCCAGCCGGTGGAGCAGGAAGTCGGTCTCGAGGTTCGCGTAGCGGTCGTTGGCGTTCCCGACCTCGGTGCGCCGGGTCATCAGGGCGTCGCCCTCGTCGAGGAGCAGCACCACGTCGAGCTCTTCGGCGCGTGCCAGCACGCGGTCGAGGTTCCGCTCGGTCTCGCCGATGTACTTGTTGACCACCGCCGCCAGGTTCACGAGGTACAGGTCTAGCTCCAGCACCGCGGCCAGATGGCGGGCTGCGAGCGTCTTGCCCGTGCCACTGCCACCGCTGAACAGGGCCCTGACGCCGCGGGTCACCCCAGACCGCGCCGCGGAGTCGACCAGGCGCTCGCGGTGGCGACATCGGCGCAGCAGCGTGTCGAACTCGGCCGCGGCGGCTGCCGTCAGCACGGGAGCGTCGGTGGTCGGCAGTGCGGTCTGCAACGTGGCCAGCGTCTCGAGCCGGCAGTGCGGTCTGCAACGTGGCCAGCGTCTCGAGC
>NZ_JBFULD010000141.1:0-10238 GCF_056400505.1 Terrabacter sp. P5_B1 | reverse complement strand
GCAACGATCCGCGTGATCGTTGCGGATCCCGGCCCGCCGGGCGGCGCGCGGGACTGGCCCGTGCATCCGGCATAGACTCGCCGTCGGCACGCCGCGGTGCCACCGACGGCCCCCTCCGGAAGGGACCCCCTGTGAGYAGACCTGTCGTCCTCATCGCTGRAGAGCTCTCACCCGCCACGATCGAGGCGCTGGGACCCGACTTCGAGGTTCGATCCGCCGACGGGGCCAACCGCGACGAGCTCCTTGCGGCTCTGGCCGACGTCGACGCGGTCCTCATCCGCTCGGCCACGAAGATGGACGCCGAGGCGATCGCCGCGGCGAAGCAGCTCAAGGTCATCGCGCGCGCCGGGGTCGGGCTCGACAACGTCGACGTCCAGTCCGCCACCCGGGCCGGCATCATGGTCGTCAACGCACCGACCTCCAACATCACCTCCGCCGCCGAGCTCGCCGTCGGTCTGCTCCTCGCCACCGCCCGCAACATCGCCCCGGCCAGCCAGGCCCTCAAGGGCGGGGCGTGGGAGCGCAGCAAGTACTCCGGCGTCGAGCTGCTCGACAAGACCGTCGGCGTCGTCGGTCTCGGCCGCATCGGTGCGCTGGTCGCCGAGCGCCTCAAGGGCTTCGGCATGAAGATCGTCGCCTACGACCCCTACGCCTCGCCGGCCAAGGCCGGCCAGCTCGGCGCCCATCTCGTCGGGCTCGACGAGCTGCTCGCCCAGTCCGACTTCATCACGATCCACCTGCCGAAGACGCCGGAGACCATCGGCCTCATCGGTGAGGAGGCGCTGGCGAAGGTCAAGCCGTCGGTGCGCATCGTCAACGCCGCTCGTGGGGGCATCGTCGATGAGGCCGCCCTTGCCCGCGCCATCGCCGAGGGCCGTGTCGCCGGTGCCGGTATCGACGTCTTCGCGTCCGAACCGACCACGGAGTCGCCGCTCTTCGAGCACGAGTCCGTCGTCGTGACCCCCCACCTGGGCGCCTCGACCGAAGAGGCCCAGGAGAAGGCCGGCATCGCCGTCGCCAGGTCGGTGCGCCTCGCCCTCGGCGGCGAGCTCGTCCCCGACGCGGTCAACGTCTCCAGCGGCTTCATCGCCGAGGAGGTTCGCCCGGGTATCCCGCTGGTGGAGAAGCTCGGACGCATCTTCACGGCCGTCGCCGGCACCGTGCCGGCTCAGCTCGACGTCGACGTCCGTGGTGAGATCACGGCCCACGACGTCAGCGTCTGGAAGCTCGTCGCCCTCAAGGGCCTGTTCACCGACGTCGTCGAAGACCCCGTCACGTACGTCAACGCGCCCGTCCTGGCCGAGCAGCGGGGCTGCGTCGTGCGGCTCGTGACCGATCCCGACTCCGGCGACTTCCGCAACGTCGCGACGCTGCGCGGCACGCTCGCCGACGGCACGGTCGTGTCGGTCTCGGGCACGCTCACCGGCCCGAAGCGGGTCGAGAAGCTCGTGGGGGTCAACGGCTACGACCTCGAGGTGCCGCTCTCCGATCACATGCTCGTCTTCGAGTACTCCGACCGCCCCGGCGTCATCGGCGGCGTCGGCCGCATCCTCGGCGACGCGGGCATCAACATCGGCGGCATGCAGGTCTCGCGCCAGGACGACCGCGCCATCGGCGTGCTCAACGTCGACAGCGCCGTCCCGGCCGCCCTGGCGGCCGAGCTCTCCGAGGTCGTCGAGGCCAAGACCTTCTCGGTCGTCGACCTGCGGGACTGAGCCAGCGGTCCTGCGCGCCCTGCGACGTCACCTCTTGATGTCGGGGGCCTCGTGTGGCTCGTCCGTCGGCGCGTTGGTCGCCGGGTCTGCAAGGCCGCCATCCAGCTCGTCGGCCAACGTCTCGGCCAGCTCGTCGGTGGCTTCGGTCGGCTCGAGCTCGGCGAGCTCCGGGACGAGCTCGTGGCGCTTGCTGAAGGTGTCGATGATGGCGAGTGCGACCGCGGCGATGGGGATGCCGATGAGCGCACCGATGGGGCCGAAGAGCGCGGCCCCCGCGATGACGGACCCGAGCGCCACCGCCGGGTGCACGTCCATGGTGCGTCGGCTGATGCGCGGGGTGAAGACGTAGTTCTCGAGCTGTTGGTAGACCGTCGCGAAGACGGCTATCCACAGGGCGTTGATCGGCTTGTCGATCAGCGCGAAGAGGGCCGGCAGAGCCACTCCGATGTAGGTGCCGATGGTCGGGATGAACTGGCCGACGATGCCGGCGAAGATGCCCAGCGGCAGCCAGAACGGCACGTCGATGAACCAGAAGAAGGCCACGTGGAAGACCGCCGACACCGAGGCGAGCACGAGCTTGGACACGACGTAGCCGCCGGTCTTCTCGACCGAGATCGTCCACACGGTGATGAAGACCCGCTGGTAGCGCTGGGGGAGCCAGGAGCCGATCGTCTGGCGCAGCCGCGGGCTGTCGGCGGAGAGGTAGTAGGCGAAGACGAGAATCGTCAGGGCATCGAAGACGAAGGTGAAGAGCGAGCCGAAGATGCCGACGATGCCGCCGCCGTACTTGCCCGCGAGCTCGCCCAGCTTGTCCGGGGTCAGGCTGAGGGCCGACTGGATCTGCGCGAGGTCGAAGTTCGTGTGGAACGTCGCGTTGACCCAGTTGATCGCCGAGGTCACTGCGCCGGGCAGCTGCGTGCCGAGCTGGGAGAGCTGCGAGATGAAGACCTGGCCGAAGAGCTCGACGAGGCCCACGAAGAGCAGGAGCAGGCCGAGCATCGTCAGTCCGGTCGCGAGGCCACGCTTCATGCCCCGCCCACTGAGATAGAGGACGACCGGTTCCATGGCGATCGACACGAGCCACGAGAGCAGCAGCAGGAAGAGGAAGCTGCTCATCGCCTGGAACGCCCACGTGGCCACGGACAGCAGGACGACGGCGGCGAGCACGATGAACGTCACGCGACGGGCGTTGCCGGGCGTGATCGCGATCCAGCGCGCCTCGTCGTCGAAGGGGATCCCGGGCACGGCGTGGCTGCCGTGCCGCTGGTGCGGTGGAGAGCTCGGGTGCTCCGGGCGGTGGTCGACGCTCACGCGCCGAGCCTACGGGCACCGGTCTCCCGAGCGGGGGATGCCGATTGCTGAGGGCAGCGCCGCCCGGCCGAATGGCGGACACCGTGTCTCACGTACTGGAAACCCCCTTTACCACCGAGTGGCCCGGCGTACCGTGAAACGCATGACGCGGCAGGTCGTACTCATTCTCCGCCGCGGCGAGTCCAGGTAGTCAGCACTCTCGCCGCGGAGATCCCGCGCACCCCTCGTGCTGACCGGTTCGCCCTCCAGGGCTGGAGCCACCTGAGACCACCACCCGTAATGAGACCGGAAGACGTGATCACCATGAGCGAAGATGCCAAGGCGGCCCGCCAGGCCCTGCAGGAGTCGATGGACCTGCGCGACCAGGGTCACACCGAGGACTGAGTCCCGAGCGACACCACGACGAAAGGCCTCCGCCCAGCCGGGCGGGGGCCTTCGTCGCGCGTTCACAAAATGAGACGCTGATCCCACATCACAAGACGCGTTCTAGGCTGGCGGCATGCCACAGACGCAGGTCAAGGACGCCTACTCCGTCGCCGTGATCGGCGGTGACGGCATCGGGCCCGAGGTGGTCGCGGAGGGTCTCAAGGTCCTGGAGGCCGTCACCGGTGACGGCGGTCCCAAGTTCACCACGACCTCCTACGACCTCGGGGCGCAGCGCTGGCACGCCACCGGCGAGACGCTCCCGGCCTCGGTCCTGGACGAGCTGCGTGGCCACGACGCGATCGTCCTCGGTGCCATCGGCGACCCGAGCGTCCCCAGTGGCGTGCTCGAGCGGGGAGTCCTGCTGCCCCTGCGCTTCGCCCTCGACCACTACGTCAACCTGCGTCCGGCCAAGCTCTTCCCCGGCGTCTCGAGCCCGCTCGACGTCGCGCGCGTCGCACCGGACGGCATCGACTTCGTCGTCGTCCGCGAGGGGACGGAGGGGCCCTACACCGGCAACGGTGGTGCCCTGCGGGTCGGCACACCGGCCGAGATCGCGACCGAGGTCAGCGTCAACACCCGCTACGGCGTCGAGCGCGTCGTCCGCGACGCGTTCGCCCGCGCGCAGGCGAGGCCGCGCAAGCACCTGACGCTCGTGCACAAGCACAACGTCCTCACGTATGCCGGTCACCTCTGGCGGCGCACCGTCGAGGAGGTCGGTGCCGAGTTCCCCGACGTCGAGACCGCCTACCAGCACGTCGACGCCGCCACGATCTTCATGGCCACCGACCCCGGCCGCTTCGACGTCATCGTCACCGACAACCTCTTCGGCGACATCCTCACCGACATCGCTGCTGCCATCGCCGGCGGCATCGGGCTCGCCGCGTCGGGCAACATCAACCCGGCGCGCACGACGCCCAGCATGTTCGAGCCCGTCCACGGGTCGGCTCCCGACATCGCGGGCCAGTCGAAGGCCGACCCCACCGCGGCCATCCTCTCGGTCGGCATGCTGCTCGCCCATCTGGGCCTCGACGACGAAGCGACCCGGGTCGACGACGCCGTGGCCGCAGACCTGGCCGAGCGCGGCGACGCCGTCCGCAGCACCACCGCCGTCGGTGACGCCGTCGCGTCCCGACTCTGACGAGCCGGCACGGGTGACCCGCCGGGCACCCGGGTCCGTATGCCGCGGGCCCGGGCTGACGGCATACGCGCGCCCCCGCGAGCGCGGGTGCCCGGCTTCTGCGTCTCAGGATGTGGGCGATAGCCTGACACCGGATCACCGCTGATTTTGCCTTCTGGAGGTTTGTCATGACCCAGCTGTCGTTCGAGGTCACCCGCCGGGACGAGGTCACCTCGCCCGAGCGCATCGCCGAGATCCTCGAGAACCCAGGCTTCGGCAAGACCTTCACCGACCACATGGTCGTCGCGACATGGACCGCCGGCGGTGGGTGGGGTGACGCGCAGGTCCGGCCCTACGGGCCCTTCCAGCTCGACCCGGCCGCGGCGGTGCTGCACTACGCCCAGGAGATCTTCGAGGGCATGAAGGCCTACCGTCACGCCGACGGCTCGATCTGGACCTTCCGGCCCGAGGCCAACGCGGCCCGCTTCGCCCGGTCGGCCCGTCGCCTCGCGCTGCCCGAGCTGCCCGAGGCCGACTTCATCGAGTCGCTGCGCCAGCTCGTCTCCGTCGACCAGGACTGGGTGCCTGCGGGCGACGCGGGGGAGAAGAGCCTCTACCTGCGTCCCTTCATGTTCGCGTCCGAGGCCTTCCTCGGCGTGCGTCCGGCCCAGCGGGTCACCTACTCCGTCATCGCCTCGCCGGCCGGCGCCTACTTCTCCGGGGGACTCAAGCCCGTCACGCTGTGGATCTCGACCGACTACGCCCGTGCGGGTGAGGGTGGCACCGGCGCCGCCAAGTGCGGCGGCAACTACGCCAGCTCGCTCGCGGGCCAGCTCGAGGGCATCGAGCACGGCTGTGACCAGGCCGTGTTCCTCGACTCCTCGACGCACACCTACATCGAGGAGCTGGGGGGCATGAACCTCTTCCTCGTCACCAAGGACGGGCGCATCATCACGCCCGAGCTCACCGGGACGATCCTCGAGGGGGTGACGCGCAGCTCCATCCTCGAGATCGCCAAGGAGCAGGGCCTCGAGCCCGAGGAGCGCCGCATCCCGATCGAGGAGTGGAAGGAGGGGTCCGCGAGCGGCGACATCGTCGAGATCTTCGCGTGCGGGACCGCCGCCGTCGTCACCCCGGTCGGCGAGCTGCGCTGGGCCGGCGGTTCGGTCGACCACCGCCGCGACGGCCACGAGGACCGCTACGCCGAGGCGATCCGCGCCCGGCTCCTCGACATCCAGTACGGCCGCGCCGAGGACTCGCGGGGCTGGCTCACCCGCCTCGTCTGACAGGTCGTCGCCGATGGGTCCCGTGGGCGGTCGGGCACGGACCGGGTCGGCGATCGGCGACATCGTCCCGCCCCGGCTCGTCGCGTCCGACCTCGACGGCACCCTGCTGCGCACGGACGGCTCGCTGTCCGGGCGCACGGCCGCGGCCTGGTCCGCCGCCGCGCACGCCGGCATCGAGACGGTCCTCGTCACGGCCCGACCGCCGCGCTGGCTGCACGACCTCGAGCGGGTCGTCGGGCCACGCGGCACGGCGATCTGCGGCAACGGCGCCTTCGTGTACGAGGTGGCCACGCGTCGGCTCCTGGAGACGCATTGCTTCGAGCGGGTCGTCCTCGACGACATCGTCGCCGACCTGAGACGAGCCGTGCCCGCGGTCACGTTTGCGGCCGAGCGGGCCACCGGGCCCTTCGTGGCCGACGACTACCCGGACCCGCACCGCGACCGGGGCGCCGAGCGGGCCGTGCACGGGTCGTGGCGCGAGGTCGCTGCCGAGCCGGTCGGCAAGCTGCTCGCGCTGGCTCCTGACCTACCAGTCGAGGAGTTCCTCTCCACGGTCGAGGAGGTCGTCGGCGCCCGCGGCCACCTGCACTTCTCCGGCGCGCACGGCCTGGCGGAGATCAATGCGCCCGGGGTGACCAAGGCCGCCGGCTTGGAGCGGTGGGCCACGGGGCTCGGCATCGAGGCCGCGCACGTCTGGGCCTTCGGCGACATGCCCAACGACCTGCCCATGCTCGAGTGGGCCGGGGTCGGCTGGGCGGTGGCCAACGGTCACGAGCGGGTGCGCCGTGCCGCGGACCGGCTGTGCCCGGCCAACGACGACGACGGGGTCGCGCACGTCCTCGAGGCGATCTTGACTCAAAAGGTTTGATAGAGAACCATTGACGGTCCTCGCCGTGCGGGTACAGGATGCCTCACACCAGGATGGAGCAACGGGCAAAGGTTCGTTGCACGAGGTTTGTGAGGTCGTGCATGAGCGTTCCTCCGGCCCCTGACGTCACCGCCGGCACCTCGGGTGCCGCCACCGACGAGGCCATGCTTGCCGCCACGGAGATCTTCGGCTGACATGGGCGCGGACAGGGGTGCGCGCGACCTCGCTCTCACAGCCTTGCCGGATGCCGTGCTGCGGCCGGCCTCCGGCAACGCCTTCGAGGACACCGTCGAGCAGCTCGCCCGGGCGATCCGCCTCGGGGTGCTAGCCGACGGGGAGCAGCTGCCGCCGGAGCGTGACCTCGCGGCGCGCCTCGGCGTCAGCCGCAACACGTTGCGCGAGGCCATTGCTGCGCTCCGCGACTCGGGCCTCGTCACGACGAGACGGGGGAGGGGCGGTGGCACGACCGTGACGTATGCCGCCGAGATCCCTGCGTCGTCACGTGGCGTCGCGGGCACTTTCGTCCGCAGCGGTGCAGCGATGCTCGACGCCCTCGACTTCCGTCGGGTCGTCGAGCCGGGCGCGGCGTGGTTGGCAGCCAACCAGCCGCTGGCCGGCGACCAGCGGGCCTGGCTCACGGGGTGCCTGCGCGACGTCGAGGACACCTCCGACGCGGCGGGGCACCGGGTCGCGGACTCCCGGCTGCACCTCGCGATCGCGACGCTCTCGGGCTCGCCGATGCTCGTCGACGCCGTGACGCGTGCCCAGGCCGCGCTGCACGACATGCTCATGGCCATCCCGGTCCTGCGGCGCAACATCGAGCACTCCAGCACCCAGCACGAACAGGTCGTCGCCGCCATTCTCGGCGGCGACGCGGACCGGGCGCGGGCGGTGATGGAGGAGCACTGCGACGCGACCTCCGCGCTGCTGCGTGGCCTCATCGGATAGGAAGAGGACATGGCGAAACCACCACCCCTGACGATCGACCGGCTTCGTGCGGAGATCGAGGCGGGCGACATCGACACCGTCGTCGTCGCGTTCACCGACATGCAGGGTCGCCTGCAGGGCAAGCGGTTGCACGGGCACTATTTCCTCGACCACGTCCTCGAGGACGGCACGGAGGGATGCAACTACCTGCTCGCCGTCGACGTCGACATGAACACCGTCGACGGCTATGCGATCTCCTCGTGGGAGCGCGGCTACGGCGACATGTTCTTCGACCTCGACCTCGACACGCTGCGCCGCACCCCGGGCACTCGGCACTCGGCCACCGTGCAGTGCGACCTCACGTGGATCGACGGCAGCGGAGCCGTCAAGCAGTCGCCCCGGTCGGTGCTCAAGGCGCAGGTGGACCGGGCGGCCGAGCTCGGGATGGCGGCGCACTGCGGCACCGAGCTCGAGTTCATCGTCTTCCAGGAGTCCTACGAGCAGGCCTGGGACGCGGGCTACACGGGCCTGACACCAGCGAACCGCTACAACGTGGACTACTCCATCCTCGGGGGCGACCGCGTCGAGCCGCTGCTGCGCGACATCCGCAACGAGATGTATGCCGCCGGCGCGGTCGTCGAGAGCGCCAAGGGCGAGTGCAACTACGGCCAGCACGAGATCGGCTTCCTCTTCGACACGGCGGTGCGCACGTGCGACAACCACGTCGTCTACCGCAACGCGGCCAAGGAGATCGCGGCCCACCACGGCCAGTCGCTCACCTTCATGGCCAAGTTCGACGAGCGCGAGGGCAGCTCGTGCCACATCCACCTCTCGCTCCGCGGTCTCGACGGCGAGACGGTCTTCGCCGACGACGACCGTGACGGCGGCCGCAGCGAGCTGTTCGACCACTTCCTCGCCGGCATCCTCGCCACGCAGCGCGAGCTCACCTACTTCTACGCGCCGAACATCAACTCCTACAAGCGATTCGCCTCGGCCAGCTTCGCCCCGACCGCGGTCGCGTGGGGTCGGGACAACCGCACCTGCGCGTTGCGCGTCGTCGGTCACGGCGCCGGACTGCGCGTCGAGAACCGCGTCGGCGGCGGCGACCTCAACCCCTACCTCGCCGTGGCCGCCATGCTCGCCGGCGGCCTCCACGGCATCGAGAACGAGCTCCCGCTCGAGCCGCCCCTCGAGGGAAACGCCTACACGTCCGACAAGCCGCGCGTGCCATCGACGCTGCAGGAGGCCCGCGACCTGCTCGCCGGGTCGACCACGGCGCGAGCGGCCTTCGGCGACGAGGTCGTCGACCACTACGTCAACGCGGCCGACGTCGAGATCACGGCCTTCAACGCCGCCGTCACCGACTGGGAGCGCAAGAGAGGATTCGAACGACTGTGACCCGCCCCCCAGCAACCCGACCCGCCCCACTCCACCCCGGTTCGATGTATCTCCGCGTGCCAGGGGCCGCGCGGATACATCGAACGAGCGAGGGGGGCGGCGCATGACCACGTTCAGCCAGAGCCACGACGTCATCAACCCGGCGACCGAGGAGGTCGTCGCGACGGTGCCACTCGCCTCCCTCGAGCAGACCGACGAGGCGATCGCCCGCGCGAAGGCTGCCGGCCCGGGGTGGGCCGCCGTCGCTCCCGCGGACCGCGGGCTGCTCCTGCGGCGCTTCTCCGACCTCGTCGGGGAGCACCAGGAGGAGCTCGCGCTGCTCGAGGTCGCGAACGCCGGGCACACGATCGGCAACGCCCGCTGGGAGGCGGGCAACGTCCGCGACGTCCTCGCCTACTACTCGGGGGCGCCCGAGCGGAACTTCGGACGCCAGATCCCGGTCGCCGGCGGCATCGACGTCACGTTCCGGGAGCCGCTCGGGGTCGTCGGCGTCATCGTGCCGTGGAACTTCCCGATGCCGATCGCCGGCTGGGGGTTCGGCCCCGCGCTCGCCGCCGGCAACACCGTGGTGCTCAAGCCCGCGGAGCTGACGCCGCTGACAGCGCTCCGGCTCGGTGACCTCGCCCTCGAGGCCGGCATCCCCGAGGGTGTGTTCACCGTGGTGCCCGGCCAGGGCTCCGTCGTGGRGGAGCGGTTCGTCACGCATCCCGACGTGCGCAAGGTCTGCTTCACCGGCTCCACCGCCGTCGGGCAACGCATCATGCGGGGTGCGGCCGACCAGGTCAAGCGGATCACCCTCGAGCTCGGCGGCAAGAGCGCCAACATCGTCTTCGCCGACTCGGACCTCGAGCTCGCCGCCGCGCGCGCGCCCTACGGCGTCTTCGACAACGCCGGCCAGGACTGCTGCGCCCGCAGCCGGATCCTCGTGCAGCGAAACGTGTTCGACCGGTTCATGGAGCACTTCGAGACTGCGGTGCGCGGCGTCGTCGTCACCGACCCGCGCGATGAGGCTGCCGAGATGGGCCCGCTCATCAGCGCCGGTCAGCGCCACACCGTGCGCTCCTTCGTCGAGGACGCCGCCGAGGACGTCGACGTCGCGTTTCGCGGGGACGCCCCGGACGGCAGCGGCTACTGGTACCCCGCGACCGTGGTCCTGCCCCGTTCGACGAGCGACCGGGTCTGGCAGGAGG
>NZ_JBFULD010000140.1:0-10346 GCF_056400505.1 Terrabacter sp. P5_B1 | reverse complement strand
GGCCCGCACGCGCAGGCCCGCGAGCCAGCTCTCGCGGTCGGTGCCGTAGCCGCTGTCGGCCTCGCCGAGATCGGGCACGGACTGCTCGTCGACGACGACCCAGAACGTCCAACGGTGCGGTGGGGCCGGCCAGCTGGGGTCCGGCATCCAGTCGTCACCCGGAGCGCACGACGGCAACGGAGTCGGCCATCCCGGAGGAGCGTTGAAGCGCACCGACATCTCTACCCCTTTGATCAGAGTCGGACAGGAACCGACTCTGACCTCGGCCCCTCAGCGGCACGTTACGACCAAAACCGGTCAAAGTCCCTAAAATGGAGCAAAAGGTCCATGCCTCCGGCGAGCACCGCTCAGGGACCGTTCGGGGACGTCTCGGGGTCGACCCCGATGGGCACCGGCCGCGCTCACGGTCACGCTGGAGGCATGACGACGAGCACGCTCGACCCGGCCAGCCCGGCCAGCCCGGCCGGCCCGGCCAACCTCGCGGCCCCCACGAGCACGCGGGCTCCGGGTCGGGCGACCACGCATACGACCACGCGTACGACCACGCACACGACCACGCAGAAGGCCACGCACACGGCCACGGACCACCTCCCGCTGCTGGCGCTGCTCGCACCGCTCCTGCTCTTCGCCCACGGCATCGTCGCCTGGGTCGACGGCCTCGACACGCTCGACGACGCCAGCCCCTTCGGTGGCCTGGGTGGTCTGGGTGGTCTGGCCGCCGCCCATGACCAGGGCGCGTTGTCCGTCACGGCGGGCGCGCTCCTCGTCCTGTCCGTCGGCGCATTCGCGTGGCTCACGGGCGGACTCGGCGCGCGCCTGCGTCACCTCCCGCTGGCAATGCCGACAGCGATACCGACAGCGATGCCGACAGCGATGCCGACGCTGTTGGCCGCGTTCGGCGCCGGCGCCACGGGTGCCCTCTGGCTCGGACACCTCACCGGCCTGCTCGGCGACACGCTGCCGTCGGCGCTGTCCTCGGGCGGCGCCGTGCTCACCGGCGTGGCCCTCGCGATCGTGCTCGTCGGCGTGACCCTCGAGGGGCGGCTGCCGGTGGGCTCGCTCGCGCTCGCCGGCCTGGGCGGAGCCGTGCTGCTCCTCCCCTGGGGCCTCGGGCCGCTCGGCTCGCTGCTCCTGCTCATCGCTCTCGCGCCGCTGACCCGGCCGTCCGACCCCGCCTGACACACATCCCCGGCAGCGAAACCCGAATCGAAAGAGCGATCCGTCGGTCGAGCCCGCTTGGGGTCCCTTCTCGACGCGCGTACCGGCCGGTTTCCGCCGAGGATGTCGTCGTGCGCCTGACCCGGGCGCCAGCACAGTCACTCACACCACGGGAGCTCACACATGCAACACCCCAGCCTGACCAGACGCGGCGCCGTCGCCGTCGCGTCGCTCGCCCTCGCCTCCACCGCCGCCATCGGTGGGGTCGCCGTCGCGTCGACCGACGCTGCCACGGCCGAGCCGGTCTCGACACCCGTCACCACCAGCACGCCCGACGGCCAGCTCATGAGCTACGTCGTCAACGCCCGCATCGCCAACCCCGGCCAGACGCGCCTCGTCGAGACGGCGGTCCGGGCCGCCGGCGGCGTCGTCGTCCAGTCGTGGCCGCAGATCGGCGTCGTCATCGCGCACTCGAAGGTCTCGACCTTCCGCGCCGACGTCGTCGCGCAGGGCGGCAACGCCGTCGACTCCGTCGGGGCGACCCGCACCGTCGCCGTCTCCGAGGGCACGCCAGAGGTCGCGGGCGCGTCCTGGGGCCGAGGCGCGTCCGCCTACAAGCAGGGCGCCAAGAAGCCCACCAACGGCGACCTCGAGTCCGACACGTCCCCAGCCGCCGCCGCCGACCCTCGGGAGGGCGAGCAGTGGGACCTGACGATGATCAAGGCGGACCAGGCCCACAAGATCACCGACGGCTCCCGCAACGTCCTCGTCGGCGTCCTCGACAGCGGCATCGACCCCGACCACCCGGACCTCGCCGCCAACATCGACGTCGCCGACTCGGTCAACTGCACCGACGCCGGTCGCCCCGACACCTCGGCGACCGGGTGGTACCCGACGACGAGCGACCACGGCACCCACGTGGCCGGCACGATCGCCGCGGCTCGCAACGGTGTCGGCATCGTCGGCGTCGCCCCCGACGTCCGCATGGCAGCGGTCAAGGTGGTCAACAACGACGGCTACATCTACCCGGAGTACGCCGTGTGCGGATTCATCTGGGCCGGTCAGAAGCACATGGACGTGACGAACAACAGCTACTACGTCGACCCGTTCGAGTTCTACTGCGAGGACCAGCCCGACCAGCACGCCGCCAAGGAGGCCGTGCGTCGCGCCGTGACGTGGTCGACCAAGCAGGGTGTCGTCCACGCAGCCGCCGCAGGGAACTCGGCGCACGACCTGTCCGACAAGTCGTCGTTCCACGACACGACGAGCCCCGACGACCAGCCGAAGGCAGGACAGGTCGACCGCACGCTCAACAGCGGGTGTGAGGACATCCCGACCGAGCTCGACGGTGTCGTGACGGTCTCGTCACTGGAGAGCGTGCCCACCGGCTCGCAGAACAGCCGGCTCTCGAGCTTCTCGAACCGCGGTCTCGGAAAGATCGACGTGGCAGCCCCCGGTTCGAGGATCCTGTCGACGGTCGTCGCGAACAACGGCTACGGCCTCAAGAGCGGCACGTCGATGGCGTCGCCGCACGTCGCCGGCGTGCTCGCCCTCATGAAGTCGGCCCACCCGACGTGGACGCCCGCGCAGATGATCGACAAGCTGCGCCGGCAGGCCGACGACAAGGCCTGCAACGCCGCGACCGGCGGTCCGGTCTGCATCGGCCCGATCGAGGACAACAGCTACTTCGGCGAGGGTGTCGTCGACGCCCTCGACGCCGTGAGCTGACCACACCACCACCGAAACCCCTACCGCACATCCGATCGAAAGGGCGATCCGTCTGACCGGACGGATCGCCCTTTCGATCGGGGAGTTTGCTCTTTCGATCGGAAAGGGGCCGGTCAGGCGGGGCGGGGGTGGTGGCGGACGGCGCGGACGGTGCGTGCGAGGAGGACGAGCGCGACGAGCTGGCTCACCGCGACGACGACGACGAGCGCCGGCACCGACCGGTCGTAGAGCCACCCGGCCACGAGACCGCCGACGATCGCGAACGCGCCCTGCACGCCCGCGAAGACGCCGTATGCCGTCGCGCGCCTCGGTGCCGCCACGACCTCCGCGACGAGGGCCTTGACGGTCGAGTCCTGCACGCCGTAGGCCAGGCCCCAGACGGCGACCCCGACGAGCGAGAGCCACACCGAGCCGGACAGGGCGAGCGGGGGCACGAGCGCGACGAGCACCGGCACGGCATACAGCACGGCGCCGCCGCGGCGGTCGTAGACGAGCCCGACCCCGAGGGCTGCGAGCGCCTCGACGGCCATCGCGCCGGCATAGACGACGGGGACGGTCGCGACGGGGACGAGCTTCTCGACGGTGAGGTGGTAGCCGATGATGCCGAAGGTGACGAGGCCGGCGGTCATGAGGCCGGCCGCGAGCGCGTAGCCGAAGAACTCGCGCGGCAGGCCCGAACCGACGGCGTCGGCGAACCAGCCGCGCAGCCCTCGTCCCGCCGAAACCGGCTGTGCGGCAGCGGTTTCGGCAGGCGTGTCGGCACGTGTGTCGGCAGGTCGGTTGGGAGCGCCCGGCGCCTCGACGTCGTAGACTGACGGGTCGGGCACGCGGGAACGGATCACGAGCAGCAGCACCATGGCCACCGCGCCCGGGATGGCGAGGACCGCCATGCTCGGCCAGATGGCGCCGGTCGCCGCGACGACTCCGGCGACGAGCAGCGGCCCGGCGAACGCCCCGACCTGGTCGAGCGCCTTGTGCACGCCGAAGCCACGACCACGACCGACCGCCGACGCGACGTGGGCGAGCAGCGCCGACTTCGACGGGCTGCGGACGGCCTTGCCCGAGCGCTCGAGGAGGATGAGGACGGACGCCAGCACGAGGCCTGCGCCGCCCACGAACGGGGTCACGGCGAGCAGCGGCACGCAGACGGCGGTGAGGCCGTAGCCGGCCATCGTCAGGCCCCAGTAGCGCCCGGTCCGGTCGGCGAGCGGCCCGAAGACGAGGCGCAGCACGAGCGCCATCGCCTCGCCGGCGCCGGTCACCAGGCCCACGACGAGCGCGGTCGCCCCGAGCGAGGCGAGCAGCGGCCCGTACATCGAGCGCGCGCCCTCGTAGACCATGTCGGCAGCCAGGCTGACGAAGCCGAACCACCAGACGACCCGCCACGCCGACCAGCGTCCGGGCCTGCCGGTGGCGGGAGCGGTGGCGGTGGAGTCGGTCATGCGGCGAAAGGTACCAACCTGATCTGCGAGCGGGGAATCACGAGCGCTGACCACGAGCGCTGAACCACGAGCGCTGAACCACGGGCGCGGCCTAGCCTGATCGAGTGAGCAATCCAGACCGGCACCCCACCGAGGTCGTCTGCGGCGCCGACGGCTCGGGGCCTCCCACCGCCGTCGTGCTGCCATACCGGGAGGTGCCGCTCGGCGGTCCCCGCGCCATGCCGGTCCGCCGCAGCCTGCCCCAGCGCGGGCGCTCACTGATCGGCGCGTGGTGCTTCGTCGACCACTACGGACCGGACGACGTCTCGCAGACCGGCGGCATGGTCGTGCCCGGTCACCCGCACACCGGCCTGCAGACGGTCTCGTGGCTGTTCACCGGCGAGGTCGAGCACCGTGACACGACGGGCGCGCACGCGTTCGTCCGCCCCGGCGAGCTCAACATCATGACCGCCGGGTCCGGCATCGCCCACTCGGAGTACTCGACGCCCGGGACGACGGTGCTCCACGGCGCGCAGCTCTGGGTCGCGCTGCCCGACGCCGACCGCTTCACGGCGCCGGGCTTCGAGCACTACGCACCGCCGGTGTCCGAGGTCGACGGTGCCCGCGTCCTCGTCTTCCTCGGCACGCTCTTCGGCCAAACCTCGCCCGTGACGATGTTCTCCGACCTCGTCGGCGCCGAGGTGACGCTCGAGGCCGGGGCGACGCTGACCTTCGATGTCGATCCGTCGCACGAGCACGGACTGCTCTGCGATGCCGGGCTGCTCACGGTCGGCGAGGCGACGGCCAAGCCGGGCGAGATCGTCTTCCATGCCACCGGCATCCAGCGGATCACCGTCGAGGCGGGCCCCGACGAGCCGGCGCGCTTCCTCGTCCTCGGTGGAGCGCCGTTCGGGGAGCAGATCGTCATGTGGTGGAACTTCATCGGCCGCAGTCACGACGAGGTCGTCGGCTTCCGCGAGACGTGGCAGCAGGCACGCGAGACCGGAGGGTCGGCGGCGTACGGCACCTTCCCGGACGCCTGGGAGCACACGCTCCCGGCCCCCGGCCTGCCCAACCTCAGGCTCCGCTCCCGAGGCTGACCCGTCGGGAACTGCGCACTCGACGGGAGCTTCTGGTCGAGTGCTCATTTCCCGACGTGTGGGCAACCGGGCACTCGACGGGAGCTTCTGGGCACGCTGGTAGGTGGGTAAGGATGGGTCCATGCGCGCCACGACGATCCATGCCCCCGGTGACATCCGCCTGACCGACGTCCCCGACCCGACGATCGAGGCCCCGACCGACGCCATCGTGCGTGTCGTGGCCGGCTGCATCTGCGGCTCGGACCTCTGGCCCTACCGCGGCGCCAACCCGATCACCGCGGGCTCGACCATCGGCCACGAGGCCGTCGGCGTCGTCGAGGAGACCGGCGCCGACGTGCGTCAGGTCAAGAAGGGTGACTTCGTCGTCATCCCCTTCGTGCACTGCGACAACACGTGCCCGCACTGCCGCGCCGGCATGACGTCCGTCTGCGACCACCAGGGCTGGACCGAGAGCGGCCAGGCCGAGCTCGTCCGCGTCAACCAGGCGGACGGCAGCCTCGTCAAGACCGACGGCATGTTTGACGACGCGCTCCTCCCGTCGCTGCTGACCCTGGCCGACGTCATGGCGACCGGGTGGCACGCCGCCGTCTCGTCGCGCGTGCGCCCCGGCGGCACCGCCGTCGTCATCGGCGACGGCGCCGTCGGCCTCTGCGGTGTCATCGCCGCGAAGGAGCTCGGCGCCGAGCGCATCGTCGCCATGTCGCGCCACGAGCCGCGCCAGGCCCTGGCCCGCGACTTCGGTGCGACGCACGTCATCGCCGAGCGCGACGACGCCGGGGTCGAGGCGGTCCTGGACCTGACCGACGGGGTCGGCGCCGACTCCGTGCTCGAGTGCGTCGGCACCGACCAGTCGATGAAGACCGCCTTCCGCATCGGCCGGCCCGGCTCGACCGTCGGTTTCGTCGGCGCCCCGCACGGCGTCGAGCTGCCCGTCCGCCAGATGTTCGTCCGCAACGTCGGCCTCGCCGGCGGCATGGCGCCCGTGCGCACCTACCTGCCCGACCTGCTCGAGCGCGTCCTCGACGGCCGCATCGACCCCGGCAAGGTCTTCGACCTGACCTTGCCCCTCGACGAGGTGGCCGAGGGCTACCGCGCCATGGACGAGCGTCGCGCCATCAAGGTCCTCCTGCGCCCCTGAGCCATCCCGATCGGGTATGCCGTGAGCGCACCCAGCCGTGGACGCGCGGTCTCCGAACCACCTGCAGCACGGACGTGACCGGCGCACTCGAGCACACGGCATACCCCATCGCGCTGCTGACGCGGCCCCCCACGAAGACGGAGCAGGACGTGACGCACGCGCGACTCATCGACACGGCGGCGCCGAGCGCGCCCCGCGGGATCGCGCTCGTGCTCCACGGCGGGGCGGCGCGGCGCAGCCCGATGCGGGTGAGCCCGACCCAGCTGTCGGTGCTGCGGATGGTGCCGATCGCCGGGCGGATCGCCCGCGCCGCGAAGGGCGAGCTCGCCGTCCTGCGGCTGCTCAACTCGACGCGCGGTTGGGACGCGCACCACACCCCCGTCGACGACGTGCGCTGGGCGCTGCAGCAGGTCGCGGACCGTTTCGGGCCGGACCTGCCGGTCGGTCTCGTCGGGCACTCGCTCGGCGGACGCGCGGCCCTGCTCGCCGCCGGGGAGCGGCGGGTGTCGAGCGCCGTCGCGCTGAACCCGTGGGTCTACCCGAACGAGGGACGCCTCGACCTCAATGGCCGGCGGGTCCTCGTCGTCCACGGCGACCAGGACCGCGTCGCGCGCCCGGCGAACTCGGCGTCCGTGGCGCGCGATCTCGCGCGGACCGCCGAGCGCGTCGGCTACGTCACCGTCGTGGGCGGCAAGCACGCGATGCTGCGCCGCCACGACGTCTTCGACGGGCTGGCCGCCGACTTCACCACCGCGACGCTCCTCGGTCGCCGGCTCGACGGTGTCGTCGGACGCGTCCTGGCCGGCGAGGAATGGGTCGACGTCTGAGGGATGCCTGAGGGGCATCTGGGTGAGGTCTGAGGGGCTCGCAGCAGTGCGCGTTCTGTCGTTGTCTCAGCGTTGGCTCCCTCGAGGCCTTTCGCTTTTGCGGTCGCCTCATCGGCCCAATACAGTCGGCTCCAACCCCTCCAAGACCGGTCCGGAACTAGGTGAGGACCAGGATTGGCCCCGAGATTTGCCTCCGTCGATGACTACATCGCCTCCTACCCCGAGGAGACGCGGACCCAGCTTGAGGGGGTTCGCCGCGCCATCCGGGAGGCAGCGCCGCACGCGGACGAGAAGATCAGCTACGGGATGGCGACCTTCACCGTCGACGGCAAGCCGCTCGTCTACTACGCCGGCTGGAAGAACCACGTCGGGCTCTACCCCGCCCCGACGGGTGACGCGGACTTCGAGGAGGCCATCGGCCCCTACCGGCGTGCCAAGGACACAGTGCGCTTCCCGGTCAACCGTCCGGTGCCGCTAGAGCTGATCACCGAGATCACGGCCCTGTGCCTCAAGCGGCGCGCTGATGCGGCGGAGCAGCCCGACGGCTGACGCTTCGGCACACCTTCGACCGGCCCGGCCGAAACATTTCGCTGGAACCCCAATCCAGTCAGACCCGCCGCAGCGAACCCCGGCACGGAGACGGTCGACGACGACCCCCGTCTGGAGCAGTGCAGGATGGACGGTTCATCTCCTCGTCAAGGAGGAAACAGATGCGCACCACCACCACCCGGATCGCCGGCGCCAGCTTCGTTGCAGCCGCCGCCCTGGCCCTCAGCGTCGGCCCAGCCTTCGCAGCCGACGGCTTCGTCAGCGCCAACCTCAAGCCCGTCGCCGGCAACGGCGTCAACGGAAGCGGCACGGCCATGGTCGAGGTCACGGGCAACCAGATCACCGTCACGATGGCCGCCAACGGTCTGCTCCCCGACAGCCCCCACGCCGCGCACATCCACTTCGCCGCTGCGGCCCGTCACGAGTGCCCGGCGCTGTCCGACGACACGAACGGCGACGGCCACCTCAACACCACCGAGGGCGGCCCCGCCTACGGCGACATCGTCGTCTCGCTGACGAAGACCGGCGACACGAGCCCGAAGTCGGGACTCGCCATCGACCGCTTCGACACCGCGCCCGGCGGCAAGCTCACCTACCAGCGCGGGAGCATCACGGTCGCCAGCGATGTCGCCCAGGCGATCTCGGCCGGGCAGTCCGTCGTGGTCATCCACGGCGTCGACCACAACAAGGACGGCAAGTACTCCGGCAGCACGAAGAGCGACCTCATGCCTTCGCTCCCCACCGAGGCCACCGACCCGGCCCTGTGTGGCGCACTGCGCGTCGCTCCCGCAGGCGGCATGCACACCGGTGGCGGCCTCGCCGCCGACGCCCTCAAGAGCGGCGGCATGAACAACGGCGTCATGACCGGCGGCGGCCAGAACGAGGCCCTCATGCTCGTGGGTGGGGGCGCCCTGCTCGCCGCGGCCGGGACCGGCGTCGTTGCCGCCCGTCGCGCGCGGACGCGCGCCTGAGCGACCGGGCCGGCTCGATGCCTGACCACCCCGAGCAGCCGTCCTCGAGCGGTCGCCGCGTCACCCATCGCATCACCCCGGGTGTCGCGGCGGCCCTCGCGGTCACCGCCGTCCTGCTCGTCGTCGGGATCGTGGCTCTGACGCTCGGCCTTCGCGGCACACCCGGTCCGCCACAGCCCGCGTCGGTGGGGAGGGCCGGGAAGCCCTCGTCCTCCGGCCCCATCGCTCCCACCAGCCCGGGCCCCACGGCGTCCCCCGGTCCGCGCGGGACACCGACACTCGCCTCGACGCCCGACACGTCATCTCCCTCTCCCGCGAAGGGTGGCGCCAGCGGCGTCGGGGACTTCCTCGAGGCATCCGCGCCGACAGCGATCGAGATCCCGTCGATCGGCGTCAGCTCGACGCACTTCGTGCCGCTCGACATCCAGAGGGACGGGACGATCTCCGTCCCGGGCACGGCCCAGGAGGTCGGGCTCTACGACGCCGGACCCACCCCGGGCCAGCTCGGACCGGCGGTTCTTGCCGCGCATGTCGACACGCCTTCGGGGGTGCCGGGCATCTTCCACGAGCTGGGCCGGGTCAAGGCCGGCGACATCGTCAAGGTGTCCCGTCGGGACGGCTCGCGCCTGACGTTCACGGTCGACCGGGTCGCGGCCTACAGGAAGACGCAGTTCCCGACCGAGCTGGTCTACAAGGGCGACTTCACCCAGGCCGAGATCCGTCTCGTGACGTGTGGCGGCCCCACCGACAGTGAAAACGAGTACCGGGACAACGTCGTCGTCTTCGGCCACCTCACCCGCGCCAACTGACAACAACACCTGACGACTCCGAGCCGACTACCAGCGGGCCCTCGGTCCTGTGGTCGGTTTGAATGTGACCTGAGTCTCATTCATGGCCAGGTAAAGCTTCGGCATAAACGTGCAAAGAGAACATTCAGGGATCTCTCCGGCGCCGCGTCGTTACCGTGGTGTGACATTTGCCAGTCGACTCGTTTAGTCTTCCGGAAGCCCGACCACCAGGTCGGGCTCTCGTTGGGTGGACCGCCTAGTCCTGTCACCGCCTGACGAGGGAGATCAAACCTTGTGACAGGAGCGGAGGAACCACACGTTTCTCCGGACGTCCGGCGCAACGACTTCGGACGTCCTTGGGGTGAAGACCGCACCGCCTCACGACCTGGTCGTGAGGTGGAGGCAGCCCGGGCACCTTTCCGCCCGAACCCGACAGCTAACTTCGTAGGCGCGGAGAGGCATCAAGCGTGAACTCAGAGAACATCCGCGGCCGCCACCGTGCACCGGGCCGTCACAACTCCCTCTACGAACTAGGGCTCCTCGCTCGTGAGTCGGCTCAGCCGGCCATGAAGGTCGGAGCCGTCGTGGCCGCCGCCGGCGGGCTCGTCGCCGCCTTCGCCAACCCGGCCAGCGCCGACACCCTGTCGACGATCGCCGCCCCGGCCG
>NZ_JBFULD010000139.1:0-10382 GCF_056400505.1 Terrabacter sp. P5_B1 | reverse complement strand
CGACCCGGGGCGTCCCGGACGAGCCGTCCGGGCGCCGGCAAGGAGCGGCCGGCTCTCGCCGCGCGACCGCGGACCCCGCAGAGCGCCCCGCCCTCGGCGTCGACGGCCTGGGTGCGCGGAGCCATCCTCCTCGGCATCCTCGTCATGCTCGCCGTCACGATCGTGCCCACGCTGCGCTCGCTCGTGCAGCAACGCGGCGACGCGGCAGCCATGCACGACAAGCTCGCCCAGCAGCGTCAGAGCGTGCAGCAGCTCGAGCGGCAGGCCGCACTGTGGAAGGACCCCGCCTTCATCGAGGTCCAGGCCCGAGAGCGACTGAAGTTCGTCCGCGTCGGCGACCGCGCCTACACCGTCATCGACCCTGCGGCCGACCATGCGAGCGCTCCGGCCGCGGCGCGGCCCGTCGTGGCCGCACCCCTGGCCAACGCGGCATCGCCGTGGTACGGCAAGGTGTGGCAGTCGGTCCAGATCGCCGACCGACCGACGGCAGGGGTCACGCGCAGCAAGTGACCGCGGCCAGTCCGACACCGAAAGGGAGCTTCGCGTGAGCAACTCCGCCCCTCCGTCCCCGCCGCCCGTCGAGACGTCCGACCTCGACGCCGTCGAGCGTCAGCTCGGACGGCGCCCTCGCGGGGTGGCCGGCGTGGCGCACCGGTGCCCGTGCGGCGAGCCCGACGTGCTGCGCACCGAGCCCCGCCTGCCCGACGGCACCCCCTTCCCGACGACGTACTACGCCACGTGCCCGCGCCTCACCGGCGCCGTGAGCACCCTCGAGACGGCCGGCGTCATGAAGGAGATGACCGAGCGCCTGGCCCACGACGCGGAGCTCGCCGCGGCCTATGCGAAGGCCCACGAGCACTACCTGGCGCAGCGTGCCGAGCTCGGCGAGGTGCCCGAGATCGAGGGAGTCTCCGCGGGGGGCATGCCGACCCGCGTCAAGTGCCTCCACGTCCTCGTCGGCCACTCTTTGGCCGCTGGCCCGGGCGTCAACCCGCTCGGTGACGAGGCGCTCGCCATGCTCGACCAGTGGTGGCAACCGACATCGTGCGCGGCCGTTCACGCCGCCGAGGACGCCGCAGCGTCCGGGTCCACCAGGGAGGCGACCCATGAGTGACGCGACCAGCACTGGAACCGTTCGCGTCGGCGCGATCGACTGCGGGACCAACTCCATCCGCCTGCTCGTCGCCGACATCGACCCCGGCACCGGGGCGCTCGCCGACGTCCTCCGCCGGATGGAGATCGTCCGGCTCGGCCACGCGGTCGACCGCACCGGCGTCATCGCTCCCGAGTCCATGGAGCGCACGCTCGCCGTCACCCGTGAGTATGCCGCCGTGTGTCGTGACCTCGGCGCCACCCGCGTGCGCTTCGTCGCGACGTCTGCCTCGCGCGACGCGCGCAACGCCTCGGAGTTCATCGAGGGTGTGCGCACGGCCTTCACCGAGCACTTCGGCTCCGAGGTGTCGCCCGAGGTCGTCTCCGGCGACGAGGAGGCTGCCCTCTCGTTTGCCGGCGCGACCGGTGGCCTCGCCGCCCAGGGCATCTCCGGTCCGTATCTCGTCGTCGACCTCGGCGGCGGCTCGACCGAGCTGGTCCGTGGCACCGACCACGTCGAGGCCGCCCGCTCGGTCGACATCGGCTGCGTGCGCATGACCGAACGGCACCTCGTCAGCGACCCGCCCACCGACGGCGAGATCGGGGCCGCCATCCGCGACGTCGACGCGGCGCTCGACGTCGCCGAGTCCCTCGTGCCACTCGAGGGTGTCGCGACGCTCGTGGGCCTGGCCGGAAGCGTCACGACGATCACGGCGCACCTGCTGCGCCTACCGGCATACGACCCAGAACGGGTCCACCTCGCGCACTCCGCACCGGCGGAGATGGTCGTCGCCTGCGACGAGCTGCTGGGCATGGCCCGCGCGCAGCGCGCGGAGCTGCCCTACATGCACCCGGGCCGCGTCGACGTCATCGGCGCCGGTGCCCTGGTGTGGCGGCGGGTCGTCGAGCGGGTCGTCGACCGAGCCGGCATCACCCAGGTCGTCACCTCCGAGCACGACATCCTCGACGGGATCGCGCTGAGCGTCGCACGCCGCGACTGACCGGCCGGCCTGCCTGACGGTCAGCGCTGGGGGAGTGCGGCGGCGAGCACGGGCTCGTCGGACTGCTCGTGCACGCGTCGACGGCTGGCGCGCCACCGTGCGACCATCCACACGGCGGCCGAGACGCCGAGCGCCCACGTGCCGTTGGAGACCGTCGCGTCGACGACACCGTAGGTGACGAAGAAGAGCGTCACGAAGACGACGGCGCGTACGCGCTTCGCCGAGAGGCGCACGGCGGCGAGCAACAGCCCGCCCCACAGCAGGTACCACGGGTGGATGACGGGGCCAGACGCGCACAGCACGAGCAGGGCCCCGGCCGTCGCGAGCACCGGGTTGCGCGGCGCGACCCGCCACGTGATCCAGGCGATGCCCCCCAGACCGAGCAGCAGGCCGATCGTCTGGGCGATCGGGACCGGCGCGGAGGTCACGCTTGCGGGCATGCCGGCGACGCGCATGAGCCACTCGATCGCGCTGCCGACGAAGGTCGAGGGCGAGATCAGCGAGCGCAGCGAGACGGGGACCGAGAGGTTGGGGATCCAGCCCCAGCCGAGGCCGGTCACGGCGGTGATGGCGGTGAAAGTCGCCACGGTGATCCCGCCGTAGGCGCCCGCGTGCCGGACCATGGCCCGGAGGCGGGCGCGGGCGCCGGGTTCGAGGTCGCTCTGGGCCTGCAGCGCCATGCCGACGACGCCGATGAGGGCGAGGACGGCCGTCTGCTTGTAGGCCGCAGCGGCCCCGATCGTCATCGACGCGACGACGAGCTGGCCCCGGCTGGCGAGCAGCAGCGCGAGGGTGACGAGGGCGACCATGACGGCGTCACCGTGGGCACCCCCGATGAAGTGCATGATGACGAGCGGGTTGAGCACGCCGAGCCAGAGCGCGTGCCGACCGCTGACGCCGTAGCGCTCGGCGAGGCGGGGGAGGGCATAGGCAAGCAGCCCGACCGCGAGCAGGGCCGGCACGCGCATGGCGACGGCCGACACGTAGGCGTTCTCGGGGAAGACGCTGACGACGAGGTGCTGGACCTGGAGCGCCAGCGGGCCGTACGGCGCCGGTGTCTGCACCCACATCGGGTCGACCTGGTCGGCGAAGGGTCCCGCCACCCAGAACGGGCCGACGGCATACGGGTCCATCCCACGCAGCACGATCTGGCCCTGCGCGGCGTAGCTGTAGGCGTCGCGGCTGAAGAGCGGCGGCGCGAGCATGATCGGCAGGCTCCACAGCAGCCACGCGAGGGACGGCGCCCTGCGCCCGTGGACCGGTCGCATCCGCAGCCACGCGTCGACGAGCAGGGCCATGCCGACCGCGAGCAGGATGGTCGTCAGGACCCGGCCGGCGCCGGTGCCGAGCCACTCGAGGCCGAAGCGCTCGATGAGCGGCGAGGCCGGAAGCTCGAAGGTGTCGGCGGGCAGGAACGCGGGGCTGATCGAGCCGGCAGCCACGAGCGACGTGCCCAGCGTGCCCCGGCGGACCATCGGGTCGGCCCAGCTGCGGCGCAGGGCCGCCGCGAAACGGTCACCGTAGGCTGCGACGCGCGGGTCGATGGGCCAGGCCGTGCGCGGCGAAGCCGTCGTCGTCGCCCCCGCGACACGCTGCTCCAGCACCCGCTGCTCCTTCATGTGGTTGAGGGGTCGCACTCGGGAGTGCGGCACACTCCCCGGAGGAGCGCCGACGATGGGCCCCTGGACCTCGTTCTCGCACGTCAGTCTAGGTGGAGCAGCCGGATGCGCGCCTTGCCACGCCAAGGCGTGGGCGGGCCGTTACCGAACCGTGCCCGCACAACCGACATACGCGACGTACCCCCGGAGGGACTCGAACCCTCACCGTTGGCGATTTTAAGTCGCCTGCCTCTGCCAGTTGGGCCACGGGGGCGGGGTCACCAGTATGCAGCCGGCACGGCCGGCACCCGCGCGCGGGAACCTTTCGCCGGGGTGCGTTCGCTTACCCTTGGGGACAGTCGCCACGCCCATTCGCGGGTCGTGGCACCCAGTGCTTCGAGGAGCGCACTCACATGGCAGGTGGAAACCCGGTCTTCGACYGGCTCAACAAGCAGATCGAGAAGGAGCGCTACGCCGGTTTCGGCGCGCCCCAGGGCAGTCCGCAGCAGCCCGCGGCCGGCTATGCGACCCAGGAGACCCTGACGGCCGGCCAGCTCAACGAGATGTACAACCGGGCGCCCGCAGGCCCCGTGGACACCGGTCGCGTCACCGTCGACGACGTCGTCGTCAAGAGCCTCACCCTGTTCGTCGTCACGGTCGCCGTCGCCCTCGTGTCGTGGTTCTGGACCGAGGCCAACTCCGACATGACGCTGCCGTTCTGGCTCGGCGGCATGTTCGGCACGCTGATCCTCGGCTTCGCCATCGCCTTCATGAAGAAGGTCTCGGTGCCGCTGCTCATGGTCTACGCCGTGCTGCAGGGCGCCTTCCTCGGCGCCTTCAGCCAGTACATCGCGTCGATCCCGAAGTACGACGGGGTCGTGCAGATGGCGGTCCTCGCCACGCTCTGCGTCTTCGTCGCGATGTACGTCGGCTATGCGACGGGCTTCGTCAAGGTCAACGACAAGACCCGGCGGATGTTCTTCTTCGCCATCGTCGGCTACGGCCTCTTCTCGCTGCTGCAGGTCGTCCTGCTCATGACCGGCGTCATCAGCGGCTGGGGCTTCGGCGGCAGCGGCAGCCTCGGCCTCATCCTGTCGGTCCTGGGTGTCGGCCTCGCGTCGTACTCCCTGGCCATCGACTTCGACACGATCGACAACGCCGTCCGGGTGGGTGCGCCGAAGAAGTACTCCTGGCTGCTCGCGCACGGTCTCATCGTCTCGATCGTCTGGCTCTACATCGAGTTCGTCCGGCTCTTCGCGCGTCTGCGCGACTGACGCCGATGGCACCTTCCGGCGCGGGTTCGCCGACCCCGCAGGAGGTGTCCGACGAGCTCCGGCGCGTGGTCGAGCGGTGGCACCAGCTGCCGCTCGACCGCGCGCTTTCGCGTATGCCGTCCGTCCGGGCCGTCGTCCAGTCGCTCGCCGACCGGGTGGCGCGGGTCAGGGGCGTCGCGCCGCACCCGGTGCCCGACCTCGGGCCGGCCGCGGTCATGGACCAGCTGAGCGTCATGGTGTTCGAGCTGTTCCGGACCGAGCCCGGCACCGACCCCGCCGTGGTCGCGGACGACCTGGCCGGCATACGCCGGCTTCTCTGACCCGACCGCGGGGGACCGCGACTCGGCGCCACGTGGCGAGTTGTCGCCCTCGGGTCGCGTCGTGGGCCGCATCAACCCGCCACCTGGCGAGCTGCGTCAGCTGAGGCGCTCGAAGATGACGGCCATGCCCTGGCCGCCCCCGACGCACATCGTCTCGAGACCGAACTGGCCGTCACGCTCGCGCAGGGCGTTGATGAGCGTGCCCGTGATGCGGGCGCCCGTGGCGCCGAACGGGTGGCCGATGGCGATGGCGCCGCCGTTGACGTTGAGCTTGTCGTAGTCCATCCCGATCTGGTCGGCCGACCCGATGACCTGGGCCGCGAACGCCTCGTTGATCTCGTAGAGGTCGATGTCGCCGATCGAGAGGCCGGCGCGCTTGAGCGCGAGGTTCGTCGCGTCCACCGGGCCGAGGCCCATGATCTCGGGGGAGAGGCCGGTCGCGGCGGTCGAGACGACCCGGGCGAGGGGCGTGAGGCCGAGCTCCTTGGCCTTCGTGTCGCTCATGACGACGAGGGCCGCGGCGCCGTCGTTGAGCGGGCAGCAGTTGCCGGCCGTGACGGTGCCCTGCTGGCGGAAGACGGGGCTGAGGCCCTGCACGGCCTCGAGCGTCACGCCGGCGCGGGGGCCGTCGTCCTTGCTGACGACCGTGCCGTCGGGCGTCGTGACCGGCGTGATCTCCCAGTCGAAGAAGCCGCGCCCGATGGCGGCCTCGGCGCGGTTCTGGGACGTGACCCCCCACTCGTCCTGGCGCTCACGCGAGATGCCGTATGCCGTCGCGACGTTCTCGGCGGTCTGCCCCATCGCGATGTAGATGTCGGGGAGCAGACCGTCCTCGCGGGGGTCGGTCCACGTCTCGTTGGTCTCGGCGATGCGCTTCGTGCGGGCCTGGGCGTCGGCGAAGCGGCCGTTCTGCTGGTCCTCCTTGGCGCCACCGGCGCCGGCCCAGTCGGTGTACTGCGAGACGCACTCGACACCGGCCGAGACGAAGATGTCGCCTTCGCCGGCCTTGATCGCGTGGAAGGCCATCCGCGTCGTCTGGGCCGAGGAGGCACAGAAGCGGTTGATCGTCGCGGCAGGGGTCGCGTCGAGGTCGAGCAGCGTGGCGACGACCTTGGCCATGTTGGAGCCGTGGCGGCCGGAGGGCTCGGCGCAGCCGAGGTAGAGGTCCTCGACGAGGCGCTTGTCGAGCCCGGGCACCTTGTCGAGGGCGGCCTGGATGACGCTCGCGGCAAGGTCGTCGGGACGGACCTCCTTGAGCGAGCCCTTGAAGGCGCGGCCGAACGGCGAGCGGGCGGTCGAGACGATGACGGCTTCGGTCACGGGAGATCTCCTGGTGCAGCATCGACAGCCCGTGCGGCGGTGCGACGGGCGACTAAGCGCTTGCTCAGTCCCCACGATGGTAGGACGTCCTCGCACCGCTTGGACAGGCCACCGCGCATGACGTGCGTCTCGCCGGAGCCGGAGGGGCTGCGGGTCCCGAAGGGCGTCCCGCCGACCGGGTACGACCGTGGGGCTCGCCCTTGCGACCATTAGGGTGGATCGTCGGTGCTGCACGCACCGACCCGGGTCTGGACACTCATCCCGGACCATCCGACCGATCAGGGGGCTCGTCCACCATGAAGACCATCACGACTCGCGTCATCGCCGTGTCCGGCGCGATCGCGATCAGCCTCGGCGCTGCCGCGTGCTCGAAGTCCGAGACGCCCGCCGCCGGCCCCAGCGGCTCCGGCTCCACCAACGTGTCCACGCCGTCCGCGAGCACGTCTACCTCCGCCAGCGCCCCCGTGGCGTCCGAGATCCTCGACAAGGCCAAGGCGAACGCGCTGGCCGCGACGTCGGGTGCCTTCGTCGGTCAGGTCGACCAGAGCGGCAAGACGATCAAGATCGACTTCAAGGGCACGAGCGACGGCAAGACGGCCGACATCGCCATCGAGATGGCGGGCGATGGCAAGGCGCGCGTCATCTCCGTCGCCGACGGTGTCTACATCCAGGGTGACGAGACGTTCTGGAAGAAGCAGGGCGCACCGGCATCGGTCCAGAAGGCCGGTGACAAGTTCATCCAGGCTCCGGCGTCCGCGGGCACGATGACCCAGAGCCTCAGCCTCAAGAGCTTCCTCGAGAAGGCGTTCGGCGCGGTCACCCCGCAGCAGCTGTCCAAGGACGTCGCGAGCGAGAACGTCGGCGGCGTCGACTGCTGGGTCCTCACCGACAAGAAGGGCAAGGGGGAGGGTGCGCTCTACGTCTCCAAGGACAAGTCCGAGGTCGTGCGCTTCACCGGCTCCTCGTCCAGCCCGGGCCAGCTCGACTTCTCCAAGTGGAACGCCGACCTCGGCATCAAGGCGCCCGAGGCAGCGCAGATCATGAAGATCGGCTGACCTCCAGCACGTCACGAAGGGGCCGTCCGCACGAGCGGGCGGCCCCTTCGCCGTGTGCCGCATGGGTCCGCAGCGTCACTGCAGGACGGCGTCCTCGGGGGGCTTCGGTGCGTCGGCCCACGACGGCGCAGACGACGGCGCAGACGACGGCGCAGACGACGGCGCAGACGACGGCACGGTCGGGCGGATGCGGTGCAGCAGGACCGCCCAGCGTCCGTGTGCTCCTCGGGCCTGTCCGCCGACCTCGGCCGGACCGACCTCCGTGCCGGGCTGGGTGACGGCCCTCGTCGCAGCGACGGCGAGCGGGCCGACGCTCTCGCCTCGACGCAGGTTGGGCGCGGTCGGCGTGCTGCGCTCGCCGAAGAGGTCGAGCGCGGCGCTGACGGTCGGCAGCAGTGCCGCGGCGACCCGGGCGTAGCCGGCAGGACTCGGGTGGAAGCGGTCCTTGCTGAACATCACGTGCGGCTCGGCCGAGAAGGTCTCGCTCAGCAGGTCCCCGATCGACACCGCCCGGCCGCCTGCCTCCACGACGGCGACCGTCTGGGCGGCGGCGAGATCGCGGGACCAGCGGCGCGCGAGCAGACGGAGGGGCTGCGGCACGGGTTCGATGGCCCCGAGGTCGGGGCAGGTGCCGACGACGACTTCGGCGCCGGCCTCGCGGAGGCTCCGCACCGCCATCTCGAGGTGACGCACCGCGACGGACCTGTCGATGCGGTGGGTCACGTCGTTGGCGCCGATCATGATGACCGCGACGGCGGGCTCGGGCACTGCTGCGAGCCCGCGCTCGACCTGCTCGTCGAGGTCGGGGGACTCGGCGCCGATGACCGCGACGTTGGTCAGCTCGACCGGGCGGCCGCACAAGGCGGCGATGCCCGTGGCGATCGTCGCGCCGATCGTCTGGTGCGAGTGGTCCGCGCCCATCCCGACTCCGGTCGAGTCGCCGAGCACGACGAACCGCACGGCGGGGCCGGACCCGGAGCCGTAGGTGCCGCTGTCGGACGGCGCGCCCTCGAAGTGCTGGCCGACGATGCGGCGCGCCATCATCGCCTCGACACGCAGGATCCCGTAGCCGAGCGCGCCGAGGGCGCCGAGACCGGCGACGCCGACTCCGCCGCCGTAGGCCGCCGCCTGCGCGATCCTGCGCGCGCGTCGTGCACGCCCCATCCGGGCCCCCCTCCTGCGCCGTGCTCAACCAGGTCCACCACGGTAACGCCCGGACTCGACGGTCCGTGCCCGGTCTGCGAGCCGGGGCCGGGACTCCGAGAGGGCCGCGTGTCTCGACCGGCGGGACAGCCCTCCTAGGATGGACGGGTGAAGTATGCAGAGAACGTCGCCGACCTCGTCGGCAACACGCCCCTGGTCAAGCTCGGCTCCGTCGTCGCGGACGCGGGGGTGAGGTGCACGGTGCTGGCGAAGGTCGAGTACTTCAATCCCGGCGGCTCGGTCAAGGACCGTATCGCCCTGCGCATGGTCGAGGCCGCGGAGCGTGACGGCCTGCTCAGGCCCGGCGGCACGATCGTCGAGCCGACGAGCGGCAACACCGGCGTGGGCCTGGCCCTCGTGGCCCAGCGCCGCGGCTACCACTGCGTGTTCGTCTGCCCCGACAAGGTGAGCCAGGACAAGCGCGACGTGCTCAAGGCGTACGGCGCCGAGGTCGTCGTGTGCCCGACCGCGGTCGAGCCGGAGCACCCGGACTCCTACTACTCCGTCTCCGACCGTCTCGTGCGCGAGATCGACGGCGCATGGAAGCCGAACCAGTACTACAACCCCGAGGGTCCCAACAGCCACTACCTGACGACCGGCCCAGAGATCTGGCGCGACACCGACGGCCGGGTCACGCACTTCGTCGCGGGCGCCGGCACCGGTGGCACCATCAGCGGCACCGGCAAGTACCTCAAGGAGGTCAGCGACGGCGCCGTGCGCATCATCGCCGCCGACCCCGAGGGGTCCGTCTACTCCGGCGGCACGGGTCGCCCGTACCTCGTCGAGGGTGTCGGTGAGGACTTCTGGCCCGGCGCCTACGACCCGTCGGTCGTCGACGAGGTCATCGCCGTCAGCGACGCCGACTCCTTCGAGATGACCCGCCGCCTCGCCCGCGAGGAGGGCCTGCTCGTCGGTGGCTCGTGCGGCATGGCCGTCGTGGCCGCGCTGCGCGCCGCGAAGGACCTGCCCGAGGACGCCGTCATGGTCGTCCTCCTGCCCGACTCCGGCCGCGGCTACATGAGCAAGATCTTCAATGACGAGTGGATGCACTCCTACGGCTTCCTCAACGACCACACCGAGTCGACCGTCGGCTCTGTCCTGCACGGCAAGTCGGGCGACATGCCGGCCCTGGTGCACACGCACCCCAACGAGACGATCCGTGACGCGGTGCAGATCCTGCGCGAGTACGGCGTCTCGCAGATGCCCGTCGTCAAGGCCGAGCCACCGGTCATGTCGGGCGAGGTGGCCGGATCGGTCAGCGAGCGGGCGTTGCTCGAGGCGCTCTTCACGGGCCACGCGCACCTTGCCGACTCCGTCGAGAAGCACATGGAGAAGGGCCTGCCGCTCGTCGGCGCCGGTTCACCCGTGTCGGCGGCGCGCAAGGAGCTCGAGGACTCAGACGCGATCCTCGTCGTCGAGGACGGCAAGCCCATCGGGGTGCTGACGCGCGCCGACCTGCTCGGTTTCCTCGCCGACTGACCCGCCTCAGGCTCCGCCTGAGACCACGTACGCCGTATGC
>NZ_JBFULD010000138.1:0-10384 GCF_056400505.1 Terrabacter sp. P5_B1 | reverse complement strand
GCTTCACTCTCCCCATCCCGACGGCGACGGCTGCTGCGGACCAGCCCGAGCAGGCTCCGGCCGACCCGTGGAGCTCGACGTGGGAGGACATCTCGTGGCAGTCGGCAGAGTCCGGCGAGACGAACGCCTGGAGCGACTGGGAGCCCGCCGACACCGCCGACTCCGCCGACTCCGCGACGTCCCACGATTCGGCGGCGAGCAGCACCGAGTCGCAGACGCACACCGGATGGACACCCGCGGGCTCGACCCTGGGCGGGCACGCTGCGGCACGGCGGGCGTATGCCGGCCGGCCGGCCGTCGATCCCGACGTGGCCGCCGCGTCGGCCGCGTCCTCCGCGTCCTCCGCGTCCTCCGCGTCCTCCGCGTCCACTCAGTCCACCGTGGCGGTCGAGGAGGGGCACGATGCCCAGCCCCCGGCATACGACCTGGCTCCCGCGTCGCCCACCGGGCCCTCCGTGCGCCCGAGCGCCGAGGACCTCATCTCGGCCCGGTCCAAGGGCCAGCGCCAGAAGCTCAAGGCCAGCTCGGGTCTGCGGAGGGCCTTCGGTCTCGGGCCGAGCGTCCGGGAGCGTCTCGAGCGGGACCGGCTCGACCGGATCGCGCGCCCCGTCAGCGGCCGCAAGACGATCATGGTCATCAACACCAAGGGCGGCGGCGGCAAGACGCTCGTCACGCTGATGCTCGCCAGCTACCTCGGGCGCTACCGCTCGGGCTCGGTCCTCGCGTGGGACAACAACGAGACCGAGGGCACCCTCGGCATGCGGGCACCGTCCCAGAGCCACCACCGCACGGTCGTCGACCTGCTAGGTGCGCTGCCCACGATCGCCGACGACCCGCATGCCGGGACGTCGGAGCTCGCCCACTGGGTGCGGGAGCAGCGCGGCATGTCCTTCGACGTGCTGGCCTCGGCCGACGACGACGAGGCGATGCGCATCATCGGCGAGCAGGAGTTCGAGGACCTCCACACGCAGCTGTCGCGCTTCTACCGGATGATCGTCGTCGACACGGGCAACAACCGGCTGTCGCCGAACTGGCTCGCGGCCGCCGCGCGCGCCGACCTGCTCGTCTTCGCGACCTCGCTCAAGGACGACACGTCGGTCGTCGCGGCCAAGAACCTCGATGCGCTCGTGGCCATGGGCCGGGGGGACCTCGTGCGCAACGCGGTCTGCGTCATCTCGCACACGTCGGCCCGGAGCAACGACATCGGTGCCGGCGTGCACACGCGCGAGCACTTCGAGCAGTGGGTGCGCGCCGTCGTCGACATCCCCTACGACCCGATGCTTGCGCCCGGCCTGCACCTCGACCCGCTGAAGATCAACCGCAAGACGCACGAGTCGTGCATGGAGATGGCGGCCGCGGTCGTCGACGGCCTCTGAGCGAGCGGCCCGGAGGCCGGGCGGGTACRCCGTCGACGTGGCACTCATTGCGCTGACCGGCGCCTCCGGGCGCATCGCGACGACGCTGCGCCCGCGGCTGCGGGTGGCCGGCCACCGGCTCGTGCTCTGCGACGCCCCGGGCGTGGCCGTGCCGGGCGTCGACGCAGCGACGGAGTGGGCCGTCGAGTGCGACCTGCGCGATGTGGACGGGCAGGCCGAGGCGTTCGCCGGCGCCGACCTCGTCGTGCACCTCGGCGCCTACGCGGACGAGCGTCCGTGGGAGGACATCCTCGCCGTCAACATCGACGGCACGCGCGCCGTCTGCGAGGCGGCACGTCGCGCCGGGGTGGGCCGGATGCTGCTCGCGAGCTCGGTCCACGCCGCGGGCTACCTGCCGGCCGACTCCGCTCTCGTGCGCGAGGGGATGCCGTTGCCGGCGCCCGACACGTACTACGGCGTCAGCAAGGCGGCCCTCGAGGCGCTCGGCGGGTTGTATGCCGGCCGCTTCGGCATGACCGTCGTCAGCGCGCGGATCATGGTGTTCCGTGACCTCGCGGACGGTCCGGCGCCCTCGCTGCGGTCGTGGTTCTCGCCCGACGACATGGCACGGCTCGTGCTCGCCACCCTGACCACGACGGCTACCGGGCACCACGTCGTCTGGGGTGTCTCCCGCAACACGCGCCGGGTCGTGGACCTCGCGCCGGGGCTCGCCATCGGCTTCGACCCCCAGGACGACGCGGAGCAGCACGCTCCCGCCGCGGAAGTTCTCGACCCCAGCGGTCCACGCGGGATGCTCGGCGGCGGCTTCGCCGACCCGGCATACCTCCTCGGTGAACCGCACGGCGGGGCCCGCGGCGGCGGCTGAGGGACCTGCGCCCCCCGGCGGCGGCTGAGGAACTTGCGCCCGCGGCGGGATGAGGTGCGCGATGGTGCTGCGTCCGGTGTGGTGATCACCCCACTCGCCGCAGCACCATCCGGCGCTTCATCAGTGCCGGTTTGGCGTAACCCAGTCTCATACAGCACACTGTCTCCTTGTCACGCGCGAGTGGCGGAATGGCAGACGCGCTGGCTTCAGGTGCCAGTGTCCGAAAGGGCGTGGGGGTTCAAATCCCCCCTCGCGCACAGAATGTGGGGAGTTCTCCACGACCCCGGCCGGGTGGCCCGACGAGAGTCGGACCGCCCGGCCGCTGTCATGTGCCCGCTTCGACGGGCAGGAGCGCCGCGGCGTCACCGAGCTCGCGGAGGTCCGGCACGGCGGTCAGCCTTGGCGGTGGGGTCGGCGCTGGTGGCGCGACCCGCATCAGGAGCGTGCGGCGCACGTCGAACGTGTGCTCGGGGCCTGGTGGCGTGCCGGGGCCCTCGAACCGGACGGTGACGACTCCGTCGTCGACGTGCGCGATCCAGCCGGGTCCGTGCTCGTTGTGCTCGACGTCCAGCCCGACCGCACACGTGTGCACCGTCAACGGGGTGGGCAGGCGCTCGCCGTCCCAGTCGTCATCGGAGGCGTCCGCCGCGTCGTCGGCCGGCACGGGTGTGTCCGCGGCCGCGCACGTCGTGCTGTCGAGGGCCTCGTCCGGCTCGTGGCTGCAGTCGAGCGGCGCCATCTCGGCCACTGGCGCGATCGCCGGGTCCTGCGTGGCGGCGGGCCCGCGCGGCAGGCGCAGCTGCGCCCAGTGGGTGAGCCCCGACAGCGCCACCCCGAGCAGGCGGACCGGATCCACCGGGTCCGCAGCCGTCAACGCGGCCACGGCCGCCTCCCGCAGCTCGGCAGCGTCCGAGGTCGGCTGGGCCAGGGTGACGGAACGGGTCACCGTCGTGAAGTCGGACAGGCGGACCTTCACCGTGACGGTGCGGGCGCCGCCACCGTGCCGGTGCAGCCGCCGAAGCGCCCGCGACAACACGTCCTCGAGCGCCCCCGGCAGCTCCCACCGGCGCAGGTCCTCCGCGAAGGTGCGTTCCGCGCCGACGCTCTTCGCCTGCCGCTCGACCACGACGGGGCGGGGGTCATCGCCGCGAGCAAGCCGGTACAAGTTCCAGCCGGCAGCCTCCCCGAGCGTCCGGATCAGGTCGTCACGGCTGGTCGCGCGGAGGTCGGCGACCGTGACGATCCCGAGGCGGCGCAGCGTCGCGTCCGTCGCCGGCCCGACGCCAGGCAGCGCCGAAACCGGCTTGGGCAGGAGGAACTCGTCCTCCATCTCGGGTGGCACGACGGTGAACCCGTGCGGCTTCTCCGCGTCCGAGGCGAGCTTGGCGATCAGCTTCGAGCGCCCCACGCCGACGGAGACGACCAGCCCGGACCGGTTGTAGATGAGCCGGCGCGCCAGGTCCGCACCCCCGACCGGGTCGCTCGCGAACGGGCCGGCGGCCAGGTCGACGAACGCCTCGTCGAGGCTGACCGGCTGGACCAGCGGCGACAGCCGGCGCAGCGTGTCCATGATCAGCGCGCTGTGCGCCGCGTACGCCGGGAACCGGGGTGTCAGGACCGTCGCCGACGGGCACAGGACCCGGGCCTGCGCCATCGGCATCGCCGAGTGGCACCCGAAGGCGCGCGCCTCGTAGTTCGCGGTCGCAACCACGCCGCGCGGGCCGGTCCCGCCAACCAGCACGGGGGTGCGCGCCAGCGACTGCTTCTGACGCGTCTCGACCGACGCGAAGAACGAGTCGGCGTCGACGTGCATCACGCTCGCGTCCTCACGCACCCGCGCACCCCCCGTCGAACCGACCTTTCTCCTCCACTGTGCCTCACGCGCTCGAGCGGGCCGCAGCCCCTCCCGGGGACGCGGGCGATGCACGCGCGGGCAGCTCGGCGTGAACCTGTCCCTGAGGACCTCGAAGCGCGGACGGGTGCGAGATGTCCCTGAATCGCCTGTTCGGGGAGCCCCACGGTGGGGTACGTGACTCGGAGCCGTGCATCCGGGGGCCGGTTCAGCAGAGATTCCAACCCAGGGACGCTCAACCGTCCCGGGGTCCCGTACCATGACCGCTGACGAAGGCCCTTGAGATGTCAACAGACGCGCACCTTCAGTCCGAAAGCCACGGGTGCCACTGACATGAACCGCTTGCATGAAGGGTTCGTGCTGGGCGACCGCTACCACCTGGAGAAGCGCATCGCCTCCGGGGGGATGGCCGACGTGTGGGCCGGGACCGACGCGGTGCTGCAGCGCGAGGTCGCCGTCAAGGTCATGCGTCCTGACGCCGACCATGAGCGCCTGTTCGCGCTCCGGTTCCGCGACGAGGCCGTGCACTCGGCCGCCCTGATGCACACCAACATCGCCACCGTCTTCGACTACGGCGAGGACCAGGGCCTGGCCTTCCTCGTCATGGAGCTCGTCTCCGGTCAGCCGCTGTCGGCGGTCCTCAACCAGCGCGGCCCCCTGCCGCCGAGCGAGGTGCGCTCGATCATGGGTCAGGCCGCGCTCGCTCTCGGCGTCGCGCACGAGGCGCGGGTCGTGCACCGCGACATCAAGCCGGCCAACATCATGGTGCGCGACGACGGCCTTGTGAAGCTCACCGACTTCGGCATCGCGCGCGCCCTCGACGCCAGCGGCCACACGCAGCACGGCGAGATGCTGGGCACCCCGAACTACATCAGCCCGGAGCAGGCCCTCGGCCACGCGGCGACGGGCGCGAGCGACCTCTACGCCCTCGGCGTGGTGGGGCACGAGATGCTCTCGGGCCGGCGCCCCTTCGACCGCGGCACACCGATCGCGACGGCTCTGAGCCACGTCAACGAGCCGTCCCCACCGCTGCCGGACGACGTCCCCGAGGACCTGCGTGACCTCATCCTCGAGTGCCTCGAGAAGGATCCCGAGAAGCGACCGGCCAACGCCGCCGCGGTCGCGGTCCGGCTCGGACTCGGCGACCAGGAGCTGCGCGGTCTGGCGCTCGGCCTGGCCACGGCCATCAACGGGTCGCCCGCGGAGATGCTGGACGAGGTCGACGAGCTCCACGGTGAGGTCCGGGAGGGTTCGACGACCGGTTCGCGGCCCGCGGTCGACCCCGACCAGCTCGGGGCGACGCAGGCGATGCCGTCCGGGGCCCGGGACTGACCCAGCCGGGGTTGCACACCGCCCCCGGCGCCCGCAGCGTTCAGACCTAGTCTGGACGCGTGGCGACCTTGCCGCTGTTCCCGCTCGGCACCGTGCTCATGCCCGGTGCCCGGTTGCCGTTGCAGATCTTCGAGCCGCGCTACGTCCAGCTGCTGAAGGACCTGCTCGACGGGCAGGACCAGCGGCCCCCCGTCTTCGGCGTCGTCGCCATCCGCGAGGGGTTCGAGGTCGGCGAGGACGGCGTCCGTGCCCTCCATCCCGTCGGCTGCGGCGCCCTGCTCATGCAGGCCGCGGCCCTCGACGGCGAGCGCTACCTCGTGGTCTCGGAGGGGACCGACCGTTTCCGCGTCGACGACATCGACGAGGCGGCCGGCACGCCGTACACCACGGCCCGCGTCACCTGGCTGCCCGAGCGCGACGGCGACGTGGCCACGGTCGTCGAGCTCGCCACCCGGCTGCGTGCCGAGCTGGCTGCGTTCGCCGCGGCCACCGGGACCGAGCCCGAGCTCCCCACGGACGACCGCTCGCTGGCGTATGCCGTGTCGGAGACCGTGAGCCTCGACGTCGAGGACCGCCAGCGCCTCCTCTCGAGCACCGACACCGAGTCGCGTCTGCGCCTGGGGCTCCAGCTCGCCCGACGCGAGCGCGAGTTCGCCTCCGCCCTGGGTGCGGTCGCCCCGCCTCCGACCCCGCCGTTCAGCCTCAACTGATCCGGCGCGAAGGGCCGCACTCCCGGGCGGCGTGGGCATGGACCAACCCGACGGCACCGTGGTCCTCCCCTGGATGCCCCTGGATGCCCCTGGATGCCGCCGGGTCGGTGCCGCGGTCGACCGTGTACTGACCGCGGCATTCCCCGAGGGGTGGTGCGGGTGACCCCCTGACTCGCTCACCCAGTCCTCGCTTACCCAACCGCGGCTGCGCTGATCACCGGCGAACCACACGGCATACGCCATCGGTCAGCGCAGGGTGGCGACGACCTCAGCCGCGACGACCCACGTGGCCAGGGCGCAGACCGCCACGAAGGAGAGGTTCCAGAGCAGGCGGGGCACGGGTGTCAGTGACGCAAGGACGCCGGGGTCGCTGCCGCGGCTGCGGTCACGGAGCACCGCGGTCAGGTGGCGCCACGCCCCGACGAGGAGCACGACCCCGAAACCGACGAGCACCTGCGCCTGCAGCGCGTCGTCCCGCCACCACCACAGGGCGGCCGAGCCGGCGGTCACGACGACCATGACGACGACCGTCAGCACCGACCTGACCCGGATCAGGGCGAAGAGCAGGATGGCCAGCCCGGCTGTTATGAGGGGAGCCGACGAGCCGCCTTCGGCGGCCCACACCATCGCCGCGCCGAGCAGGGCCGGCATCGGGTAGCCCGCCCACGTCGAGGCGACGCGACCGGCGCCTCCCACCGGCCCGCGGGTCACGGCGTGACCGGACATGTCACCGCGAAGGACGAACCCGGTGAACTGGCGACCGACGAGGACCCCCACGACCGCGTGGCCGAGCTCGTGCACGAGGGTGACGGCGAGGCGGACGACCCGCCAGAGCGGATCGACGGCGACGAGGGCGAGGGCGATGCCCAGGACGACGAGCAGGCGGGGCGCGGTGAGCGCCACGTCGCCGGTGGCCGGGACCACCCGGTCGCGCACCGTCTCGAACCACTCCACGGACGCAGAACCTAGCCGACCCGGTTGCGACCTCCTCGGGGCGGCGTCACCGGGGAAGGGCGCGGGGGTGGCGCCCCGTCAGCACCTCGAGCAGCAGCCGGTGCAGCGGCACGGCGACGCCGGAGGCGGCGGCGAGGCGCACGACCGCTCCGGTCCAGGCGTCGAGCTCGGACGGTCGGTCCTCGAGCAGGTCGCGCTGCAAGGTCGTCGTCCCGTCAGCGGGCTGGTCGTCGACGTAGGCCATCGTGCCCGCCACGACGGAGTCCGGCAGGCGTATGCCGCGTGCCCGGGCCAGCGCCTCCACCTCGCGCATCGCCGCCTCGAGGAGGAGACGGCTCGACGGCTCGGTGCGCAGCTCGCCGATCGTGGCGTCGAGCGCCGCGCCGAGGCTGCCGAACGGCACGACGAAGAGCATCTTCGACCAGAGCTCGGCCCAGATGTCCTCAGGCACCGGTGACCTCGCGCCGGAGTCGATGATCGCCTCGCGGAGCCGCACCACCCGCTCGGACGGTGGCCCGGGCGTGGCCGACCACTCGCCGAGGGCGAGGGACCCCGGGCCTCCCGCGTGCGTGATGCGCCCCGGGCCGTCGGTGTGGACGAAGATCTTGGCGATGCCGGGCAGCACCGTCCCGCGTCCGGCGGCCGCGGCGACCTGGTCGGGCGCCTCGACACCGTTCTGCGTCGTGACGACCGCGGTGTCCGGGCCGATGAGGGTCGGCAGCGCCGCGAGCACCGGCGGCAGCTGCCACGTCTTGACGGCGAGCAGCACGACGTCGACCGGGCCGATCGAGGCGATGTCGTCGGTGGCCTGCGCCGGCTGCACGGTGAAGTCGCCGAGGACGCTCGTGACGACGAGCCCGTTGGCCCGGATCGCGTCGAGGTGGGCGCCGCGAGCCAGGAACGTCACGTCGTGACCGGCCGCCGCCAGCCGGCCACCGAAGTAGCCGCCGACCCCACCCGTTCCGAGCACCGCGATCCGCATGACCGTGCCTCCTCGTCGCGGGCCCGCGACCGGACCCCTCGACACCATCATCGCGCTGGGGCCGCTGCGCAGGTAGCGTCGGTGAGGATCGTCTCGTCCCGACGCAATGACGGCTGCAGGAGGCCTCATGGAGCTCACCACCACGGTCAACGACGAGGCGCGGGTCGTCGAGATCGACGGCACCGAGTCGGCGGTCGACGTCGTCCGCGACGGACTCGGGCTGACCGGCACGAAGCTCGTCTGCGGCAGCGGCGTCTGCGGCGCCTGCACGGTGCTCGTCGACGGCGAGCCGGTGCTCGGCTGCCTGACTCCGGCCACCCGGTTGCGGGACGCGAACGTCACGACCGTCGAGGGCCTCGCCGACGGGGACGACCTGCACCCGGTCCAGCGCGCGTTCGCCCACCACGACGGACTCCAGTGCGGCTACTGCACACCGGGATTCGTCGTCAGCGCCGTCGCCTTCCACGACCGGTGGCGGGCCGAGCACGGTGCCGACGGGTCGGACGGTCCCGACCGCCAGACCATCGCCGAGGCGCTCGCGGGCCACCTGTGCCGGTGCGGCTCCTACGAGGGGATCTACCGCGCCGTGGCGGCCGCGTGCCGCGGCGAGCACGACGACGGAGCTCCTGACGGCGACGGCGGCCACCGCGTCGAGCGCGTCGAGCGCGTCGAGGCGCCGGCCAAGCTCACCGGCGCTGCCGTCTACACGACCGACGTCGTGCTGCCCGGCATGCTGCACGCCGCGATCCGCCGCTCCGATCTGGCCGCCGGGGTCGTCGGGCCGATCACCTTCCCCGACGGCGTCCTCGGGATCGACGTGCTGGGTGACGACCGTCGCGTCCGGTGGGCCGGCCAGCCGATCGCCGTCGTCGCTGCGGAGTCCGCGGCGGCTGCCCGCCGTGCTGCGCGCGAGCTGACGGTGCCGTTCACGGCTCAGCCGTTCGTCCTCGACCCCGCCGAGGCCGTCCGCCCGGGCGCCCCTCTCGTCTACGCGACGCGGGCGGACCGCAAGGGGGCGCCGAGCGCCGGCGAGGGTGGCTCGATGCCGGCGCCGTGGGACGGCAACACCCACGGCCCGTCGCGCGCCCCGTTCCTCGGCACCGTCGCCAAGCGGCGCATCCGGTCGGCCCGCTCCGAGGGGCGTCGGGGTCTCGTCGACCTCGAGTTCCACACGGCCGCACAGCTGCACACCGCCTTCGAGCCGCATGCCTGCGTCGCCGACTGGAGCGACCCGCAGTACCTCCGGGTGTGGCTCAGCACCCAGGGCGTCGGGGTGATGCGCCTCGAGATCGCCGAGCACTTCGACCTCGACCCGACCCGCGTCGAGGTCGTCGCCGAGCACGTCGGCGGCGGCTTCGGGGCCAAGCTCAGCCTGACGACCGAGGCCGTCGCCGCGATCTCGCTCAGCCGTCTCAGCCGCCGACCGGTGCGCCTCGTGCTGGACCGGCACGAGGAGCTGACGGGCACGGGCAACCGTCCCGGAAGCCGCTCTCGCGTCTCCCTCCTCGTCGACGACGACACCCAGGCGATCCGGGCGCTCACCGTCGACACCGACAGTCACGCCGGCGTCGCCGTGGGCAACGGCGTCGCGTCGCTCGCCATGCTCGTCTACGACCGCACGCCGCGCCTGGCCCGGGACGTCGACGTCGTCACGAACGCCCCTCCCGGCGCGCCCTTCCGGGGCCCCGGCGGCCCGACGATCGCCTGGGCCCTCGAGCAGACCGTCGACGAGGCGGCCCACCGCTTCGGCCGCGACCCGATCGAGCTGCGCGCGCAGTGGGACGGCAACCAGAAGCGCCAGGCGCTCTACCGGTGGGCGTCGGAGCTCCCGACGTGGCAGGCGCGTCCGGCGACCGGGAGCCAGACCGGCCGCTACCGCCGCGGCGTCGGGTTCGCCGCGGCCAACTGGCTCTACCTCGTCGACCCCGACTGCGAGGTCGTCGTCTCGGTCCAGGGCGGCCGTCTCGTGGCCTCGACCGCGGTGCAGGACATGGGGACGGGCAGCCGCACGGTGCTCGCCCGTGCCGTCGCCGGCGTCTTCGGCGTCGACCCGACCGCGGTGGACGTCCGTCTCGGGCACGCGCACAGCGGCGCGACCCACGGGCCGGCCTCGGGTGGCAGCCGCACGACCGTCTCCCTCTGGTCGACGGCCGTCGAGGCGGCCACCAGCCTTCGCGCCCGCATCGGCACCGACCTCGCCGGGGCCCCCGACGGGGTGTCGGCCACGGCGACGCGCGGGGGTGACCGCGGCCTGCGCGCCGTGCCCGTGACGAGAAACGGCGTCCAGATCGGCCGGGGATTCTCAGCGGCCGT
>NZ_JBFULD010000137.1:0-10413 GCF_056400505.1 Terrabacter sp. P5_B1 | reverse complement strand
CCCCATGGTCCTGCTCGGCAGGACGATCCCGTGGCCGGTGCCCCTCGCGAGGGGCACCGGCCACGGTCGTTCCAGCGGCCCTGACCGGCCCAGGTGCCCTGATGCACCACAATGGGCACATGCTCATGAGAAACAAGACGGCCCAGCGAATCACGGTCGGCGTCATCGTCGGCGTCATCGTCGCGAGTCTCGCCTTGACGCTCATCTCGACCCTGAGCGCGACCCCGTAGGCCGACGAATCCGCCCGCAGCACCGAGGCGCCCAGCCGTCCGGCCTCCTGGACTCGGGCCCGGGGATGCTTCGTCCCGACCGATTTTGTCCCGGCCCCGGACGACTGCTAACGTTTCCCCTCGTTGCGCCGCTAGCTCAATTGGCAGAGCAAGTGACTCTTAATCACTGGGTTCGGGGTTCGAGTCCCTGGCGGCGCACTCCAAGACCCCCGTTCGGATCACTCCGAACGGGGGTCTTCTCGTTCCCCGGTGGTGCGGCGCGGCTCAGCGTCGGCGGCGAAGCAGGCCCACGCCGACCACGACGACGACCACGGCCGCGACGACGGCGACGACGCGCTCGATACGCAGCTCGCCGTCCTCGGTGTGCGTCGCCGCATCGAGACGCAGCCTGAGGCCCTGGAGCTGCCGTTGCGCGATGACCTGGGGCTGGGCGCGGTAGGCCAGCTCGTTGACGGTGCCCTCGAGGCGCGCGCGGGCGGCCTGGATGTCCTGCTCGATGCCTGCGGTGTCGCTCATCTGGCTTCCTTTCGGGTGGGGGGAGACTCTAGTCGGCGATGCCGAGGTCGCGGCGGAGCTTGGCCACGTGGCCGGTCGCCTTGACGTTGTAGAACGCGTGGCTGACCTTGCCCTCCTCGTCGACGACGAAGGTGGACCGGATGACGCCCTCGACGGTCTTGCCGTAGAGCTTCTTCTCGCCCCAGGCGCCGTATGCCGTGTGGGCGCGGAGGTCCTCGTCGCTGAGGAGCGGGATGGTGAGCTGGTCGCGCTCGCGGAACTTCGCCAGCTTGGCCGGCTTGTCCTTGGAGATGCCGACGACCTCGTAGCCGTCCTTCCTCAGCGAGTCGAGCGACTCGCTGAAGTCGCAGGCCTGCTTGGTGCAGCCGGGGGTCATGGCGGCCGGGTAGAAGTAGACGATGACCTTGCGGCCGGCGAAGTCAGCGAGGCTGACGGTCTGGCCGGCATCGTCGGTCAGGCTGAAGGCGGGCGCCTGCTGTCCCGGCTCTAGTCGTGCGGTCACGATCTGCTCCTTCGTCGTCTCGTGCAGCGGGCTCGTACCCGTTCCGGCCGTGGTCGGGCGAGGCTGCCTGGTGCGGACGGCGGGACTCGAACCCGCACACCTAGGGCACAGGAACCTAAATCCTGCGTGTCTACCAGTTCCACCACGTCCGCTCGCGGGGTGCGCGGCCCCCACTGTAGTTGCCACCCGGCGGTATCAAGCGTCGCGCCCCCGCCTCCGTCCTGAAGACGTTCTCGAGGACGGACGGAGCAGGAGGTGTCTCGTGGACGAGCACAACAGCACGAGCGGACCGGCGCTCGACACGACGACGTGCCCTGAGTGCGGCGCCGTTGCCGAGGTGACGGAGCGGGCCGTGCTCGACAGCACCGGAGGCCCGGTCGAGCACGTCCGTGTCGCGTGCATCGCCCGGCACTGGTTCCTCCTGCCCGCCGGCTCGCTGGACAGCGCCAGCGCAGCCGGACGGACCCTCCCGTCCCGACCTCCCACCCGAGGCGCTGAACGCAGGTCCCGGCTCCCGGAGCGGGACTAGCCTGCGAGCATGACGCAGCACGTCGGAGCGGGCAGTGCGTGGGCGGGCGTCGTCGGCTGCTCCCGCGCCGTCCGCGTGGGCGACACGGTCCATGTGGCGGGCACCACCGCGATCCGCGAGGGCAGGGTCGTCGCCGCCGGTGACGCCTACGAGCAGGCGCGCGTCGCGCTCGAGATCGTCGTCGAGGCGCTCGCCACGTGCGGCGCGTCGCCCGCCGACGTCGTGCGGACCCGGATGTTCGTCACCGACATCCGCGACTGGGAGGCGGTCGGTCGGGCGCACGGTGAGGTCTTCGCCGACGTACGGCCGGCGTCGACCATGGTCCAGGTCACCGCCCTCATCRACCCCGACCTGCTCGTCGAGATCGAGGCGGAGGCGGTCGTGGGCTCCGGCGCTTCGGCCGCGGCCGCCGAGTCCTCGGGCGTCACTCCACCCTGACGTTGACGACGTGGATGCCCGTGGCGCCGTCGGGCGCGGGCGGCGCCTCGAGCGGGGACTGCACCCGGCCCTTGGCGTCGTAGGCGCGCACGCGGACGTCGTGGCTGCCGGGGGTCGCGTCCCACTCGTAGACCCACTGCCGCCACGTGTCGATGCTCGCGTCCGCTGCGAGGCGCGCCTCGGCCCAGGGCTGCTGGTCGACCTGGACCTCCACCTTGGAGATGCCCGTGTGCTGCGCCCAGGCGACGCCGGCCACGGCGACGGTGCCCGCCTTGACGACGGCTCCGGCCTGGGGGACATCGATGCGCGAGGCGGTCTTGATCGGCCCCGTCGCCGACCAGCCACGCGGCGTCCAGTAGGCCACGTCGGCGGCATACGTCGTCACCTTGAGCTCGGTGACCCATTTGGTGGCCGAGACGTAGCCGTACAGCCCGGGCACGACGACGCGGACGGGGAAGCCGTGCTCGAAGGGCAACGGCTCGCCGTTCATCCGGATCGCGAGCAGGGCGTTGCGGTCGTCGGTGAGGGCGCCGAGGGGGGTCGACGCGGTGAAGCCGTCGATGCTCGTCTGCAGCACCATGTCGGCGCCCGCCTTGGGACCGGCCATGGCGAGCAGCTCGCGCACCGGCCATCCGGTCCACACGGCGTTGCCGACGAGGTCACCGCCGACCTCGTTGGAGACGCAGGTCAGGGTGACGAGCGCCTCCTGCATCTGCTTGTCCTGCAACGTCTTCCAGTCGATCTCGATCTCACGCTCGACCATGCCGGTGACCTTGAGCTTCCACTCACCGGCGTCGATCCGGGGAACGACGATGGCGGTGTCGATGCGGTAGAAGTCGGCGTTCGGGACGATGTAGGGGGTCAGGCCCGGCAGCCTCAGGTCGGCGCCGGCGGGGATGGCCAGCTTCGTGCCCTTGAGCGGAGTGCTCTTCAGGGCGTCGCGGGACACCGTCGCGGCCGCGGAGCCGCCTCCGAGCAGGCTGCCGGCGTATGCCGCCACCGCACCGACCGCTCCGCCGATGAGCCAGCGCCGGCCGGGGTTCGCGGCACCGGGTGCGCTCGTCGACGGTGTCGCGGAGCGACTGAGGAACCACAGGCCCGCGGCGGTGCCGAGGATCGTCGGCAGGACGTCGGCCGGCCCGGCACCCGGCCGGCTGAGCACCGCTGCCGCACCGACGACGCCGACGACGGCGAAGGCGACGAGCCCCGTGACGAGGCGACGGCTGGCCAGGACGCCGATGGCGGCGCACGCCAGCGCGAGCACGAGGACCGTCCCCACGAGCAGGGCCCGCTTGTCGTTGGTGCCGAACGTCGTGACGGCGAAGTCCTTGAGCCACGGTGGCGTCCGGTCGATGAAGGCGCCCCCGACCGCCGCGATCGGCGCCGGTTGTCCCGACGACTGGCCCACCGCCGTGAGGACCGACGCAGCGAGCGTCGCGAGCCCGACCGTGAGCAGCCCCGCCACCAGCCCGTCGAGGGCCCCCCACCACAGCGGACGAACCGGCTGCTGCGGGGCGGTCCCGGGACGAGTGGCCGGGCTGGTCGTGGTCATGGCCTCAGGTGCTCCTTCAGGTGCGGCACGAGTGCGCGGAAGGCGAGTGCCCGGTGCGAGACCTGGTTCTTCTCGTCCGCGTCGTACTCCGCCAGTGTGCGTTCGTTGCCGAGCGGCTGGTCGGATGGGACGAAGATGGGGTCGTAGCCGAAGCCGCCGGAGCCTTTGGCCTCACGGGCCACGGTGCCGGGGAACCGTCCCAGCTCGGCGGCGGACCGCCCGTCCGGGAGGACGATCGCGGCGGCGCAGACGAACGCCGCGGCACGGTGCTCGTCGCGCACGTCGCCGAGCTGTGCGAGGAGCAGCTCGAGGTTGGCCCGGTCGCCGCCGCCTCCGGACCACCGGGCGCTGAAGATGCCGGGGGCGCCTCCGAGCACGTCGACGGCCAGACCTGAGTCGTCGGCCAGGGCGGGCAGTCCCGTGGCGTGGGCAGCAGACGCGGCCTTGAGGATCGCGTTCTGCTCGAACGTCACACCGTCCTCGACGACGTCGGGCGTCTCGGGGTAGCCGTCGAGGCCCACGATCTCGAGCCCGAGGTCGGCACTGACGTCGGCGAGGATCTCTCGCAGCTCCTCGACCTTGTTGGGATTGCGGGTGGCGAGGACGACCTTGGTCACGCGACCACCCCGCCGTCCCTGGTCTCCTGCGACGTCGGGACCGCGGCTGACAGGGCGGCCTGCTGGCGGTCGGTCAGGTCGGCGCAGCCCTTCGTCGCGAGGTCGAGCAGCTGGCCGAGCAGCTCGCGGTCGAACGGCTCGCCCTCGGCCGTGCCCTGGACCTCGATGAAGCGGCCGTCACCGGTCATGACGACGTTCATGTCGGTCTCGGCCGTCGAGTCCTCGGGGTAGTCGAGGTCGAGGACGGGGCGGCCCCCGACGATGCCGACGGAGATGGCGGCGACCGAGCCGGTGAGCGGCTGGGCCTTCTTGCCGATGAGGCCCTGCGAGCGGGCGTGCTCGATGGCGTCGGCGAGGGCCACGTAGGCACCGGTGATGGCTGCCGTGCGGGTGCCGCCGTCGGCCTGCAGCACGTCGCAGTCCAGGACGATGGTGTTCTCGCCCAGGGCCTTGGTGTCGATGACGGCTCGCAGGCTGCGGCCGATGAGCCGGCTGATCTCGTGGGTGCGGCCGCCGATGCGGCCCTTGACGCTCTCGCGGTCGGAGCGGGTGTTGGTCGCGCGGGGCAGCATGGCGTACTCGGCGGTGACCCAGCCGGTGCCCTTGCCCTTGAGCCACCGCGGCACGCCCTCGGTGAAGGACGCGGCGCACAGCACCCGCGTGCGCCCGAACTCGATGAGGACGCTGCCTTCCGCGTGGTCGAGCCAGTTGCGGGTGATCCGCACCTCGCGCGTCTGGTCGGGGGCACGGCCGTCATGTCGGTCAGTCATGCCCTCGAGGCTAGCCATGACTCCACGTTAGGCCTCAATCGCGGGGCTGGGACGGGCCCGGACGCCTCGTTCGTGACGCGTCCGGACCCGTCCCGGGCCGTGGTGACCCGACGGTGGTCTGGTCAGTCGACCGTCTCGGCCGAGAGCCGTTCGACCTCGTCGGCGGACAGCTCGAGGTCGAGCGCCTGCACCGAGTCCTCGATGCTCTCCGGACGCGAGGCGCCGGGGATCGGCACGACCACGGGGGCGAGCGCGAGCTCCCACGCGAGTGCCACCCGCTGGGGGCTCACGTCGTGCGACGTCGCGACCTCCGCGAAGGCGTCGTGCCGGCTGCCGAGGTCCCCGGCCCTGCTGATGCCGCCGAGCGGGCTCCACGGCAGGAAGGCGATGCCGAGCTCGGCGCACAGGTCGAGCTCGGCCCGGCTGCTGCGGAAGGCCGGCGAGAACTGGTTCTGCACCGACACGAGCCGGCCGCCGAGCACCTGCTGCGCCTCGCGGATCTGGTCGGGATTCGCGTTGGAGATGCCGGCCATCTCGATGACGCCCTCGTCGAGCAGGTCGCGGAGGGCACCGACCGACTCGGCGTAGGGCACGTCGGGATCGGGACGGTGGAACTGGTAGAGCCCGATGGCGTCACCACCGAGCCGCTGGAGCGATGCCCTGGCTGCCTCCTTGAGGTGCTCCGGGCGTCCGTTCAGGGTCCACGACCCGTCGCCGGGGCGCAGGTGCCCGCCCTTGGTCGCGACGAGGACGTCCGACGTGCTGCCCGACCACGACGACAGGGCCTTCGCGATGAGGGACTCGTTGTGCCCCACCTCGTCGGCGTCACGGTGGTAGGCGTCGGCGGTGTCGATGAGGGTGACGCCGGCGTCCAGCGCGGCGTGGATGGTCCGGATCGAGCGGTCCTCGTCGGGCCGGCCCTCGATCGACATCGGCATGCCCCCGAGCCCGATCGCGCTGACCTTCCTCGATCCGATGGTTCGCTGCTGCAACGGTGCCTCCTTGGTTCGGTCACGGTGGTGGGCGGCGCACCCGCCACGTGACGAGTCGCGAGCCGCACCATGACGTCCCATACCCGGGTGTTCTCGGCTGACACCGACTCGGGCGACCGTCGGGGACAGGCCCGTCAGAGACAGTAGGTGGCGTCCGCCTGGGCGAGCTCGACGTCACCGGGCCACACCGCCGCTGCCTGCTCGCGGCACACCTCGGGGTCGTTCCAGGCCGGGATGTGCGTCAGCACGAGGCGCCGCACTCCCCCGGCTCGCACGGCTGCCTCGGCAGCGCGACGGCCCGACAGGTGGACGTCGGGCACGGTGTCACGCCCGTCGACGAAGGCCGCGTCGGCGAGCACGAGGTGGGCGCCAGTCATGAGCTCGTCGAGCTCGTCGCAGGTGTCGGTGTCGCCGGTGTAGGCCAGGACCCGGCCACCCGCCTCCACGCGGAAGCCGTAGGCCTCGACCGGATGGTTGACGCGGACCGGAGTGATGGTGAACGGTCCCACCGTCACCGGGTCGCGGTGGCGCAGGTCGTGGAAGTCGAAGACGCCGAGGACGTCCTCCGCCTCCCCGCTGCCGTAGGCACGGGCGAGGTGCACGCCGGTGCCGGGTGGGCCCCACACGGGCATCGTCGCTCGGCCGGGACCGCCGGGAACGTAGCGCATCATGACGTAGAGCCCGCACATGTCGATGCAGTGGTCGACGTGGAGGTGGCTGAGCAGGACGGCGTCGACGGCATACGGCTGGATGTGACGCTGCAAGGCACCCAGGGCGCCGTTGCCGAGGTCGAGCACGATGCTCCACGTGCGTCCCTCGTGCTCGGCACGCACGAGGTAGGACGAGGCGGGCGAGCGTGGCCCGGCGAAGGATCCCGAGCACCCGACGATCGTGACGTCCACGGGACGAGCCTAGGTGCCCACACCGACGCCGGCCGGGTGGCCGCGGGTCGGATGCGTCACACCGAGCCGTCCCGTGGACCGCCCTCGTCGGGGAGGTCCTCGAGGTCGTCCTCGTCCTCGTCGTCGTCGTATGCCGTCACGACGTCGCGGAGGTCGGCGCCCATGAGCGCCTGGGTCAGCGTCTCCTGCAGCCAGGTGAGGAAGTCGTACCACGCCATGGCATAGCCCAGCGGGTCGTCGTCGTCGATGTCATCCATCGCGGCGTGCAGTGCCTCGGCATCCTCCTCGGTGCGCATGCCCATTCGCTCGCCGAGGAGGAGACGGACGTCGGTGAGCGCCATGAGGAACGCCGGCGCCTGGGACTCGTCGAGCACGACGCGGTCGCCGACGGCCTGCTCGACGCACTCGATCGCGACGTCGAGGTTGCCGCTCTTGCGCTGACGCAGCCCCTCCTCGGTCAGCCGGCGGAACTCGGCGGCGATCTCGCCGTCACCACGGTGCGCCGTCGGCAGCAGCCGGTCCAACGCAGGGTCGCGCTCGGTGAAGGGCGACGAGTCCGCTTCTGCGGCAGCGTCGTCCGCTCCGGCAGCCGCCTGGTCGGCGGCACTCAGGGACAGTCCCATCGAGGCGAYGAGATCGTCGAACGCGTCGCCGGTGGGCTCGATCTCGGGCGAGAGGAGCAGCCTCGTCTGCTGCATGAGTCCCTGGAGCACGAGGCGTTCGGTCGACTCGAGGAGGCCGACGTAGCGACCGTGCTCACGCAGGAAGGCACGTGCCATCAGCGGTCCTTCTCGAAGGTCGCCCAGAGGCCGTAGCCCTGGAGGGCCTCGGCGTCGCGCTCCATGGACTCGCGCGGACCGTTGGACACGACGGCGCGGCCCTTGACGTGCACGTCCATCATCAGCTTCTCGGCCTTGGCCCGCGCGTAGCCGAAGTACGTCTCGAAGACCCACGTCACGTAGGTCATGAGGTTGACGGGGTCGTTCCAGACGATCGTCACCCACGGCACGTCGGGGGCGACGACGTCCTCGGTGGAGGTCACCTCCTGCTCGACGGGAGCGAGGGAGAGCGTGGCTGCGGTCACAGGGCCACCCTAGGACCACCGGGGTCGGCCGGGCAGACGGTCCCCGGGGCCCGTTCGCGCCTAGGGTGGGGCTCGTGAGCCCGACGAGCCCCCGCGCCGCGAGCACGGCGCTGTTGACCGACCACTACGAGCTGACGATGCTGCAGGCCGCGCTCGCCTCGGGCGAGGCGCACCGCCGTTGCGTCTTCGAGGCGTTCGCCCGCCGGCTGCCCGACGGACGACGCTACGGCGTCATCGCAGGGACCGGCCGGGTGCTCGAGGCGCTCGGGCAGTTCCGCTTCGGCGACGACGAGCTGCGCTTCCTCTCCGACCAGAAGGTCGTGGACCGGGCGACCGTCGACTGGCTCGCGGGCTATCGCTTCTCGGGTGACATCAGCGGCTACGCCGAGGGCGAGTGCTACTTCCCGCAGTCGCCGGTCCTCGTCGTCGAGTCGACCTTCGCCGAGGGCGTGATCCTCGAGACGCTCGTCCTGTCGATCCTCAACCACGACACGGCGATCGCGTCGGCCGCGTCGCGCATGACGACGGCTGCCATGGGCAGGCCGTGCATCGAGATGGGGTCCCGGCGCACGCACGAGGAGTCGGCCGTCGCCGCCGCGCGCGCCGCCTACGTCGCCGGGTTCGAGGCGACGAGCAACCTCGAGGCCGGACGCCGCTACGGCGTCCCTACGACCGGCACCGCCGCCCACGCCTTCACCCTCCTCTACGACTCGGAGAAGGAGGCCTTCACCGCCCAGGTGGACTCGCTCGGCAAGGGCACGACCCTCCTCGTCGACACCTACGACGTCAGGACGGCGGTCGCGCTCGCGATGGAGATCGCCGGGCCCGAGCTGGGAGCGGTCCGGCTCGACTCGGGTGACCTGCTCATCCAGGCCACCGAGGTCCGCGCCCAGCTCGACGCGGCCGGCAACACCGACACCCGCATCATCGTGACGTCCGACCTCGACGAGTACGCCATCGCCGGTCTCGCGGCCGGTCCGGTCAGTGGCTACGGGGTCGGCACCGCACTAGTGACCGGCTCCGGCGCACCCACGGCATCGATGGTCTACAAGCTGGTCCAGCGCGAGGACGCGTCCGGGCGCATGCAGGGGGTGGCCAAGAAGAGCAAGGACAAGACGTCGGTCGGCGGCCGCAAGTGGGCCATGCGCCGGCTCAGCGACTCCGGCGTCGCGCAGGCGGAGATCATCGGCATCGGCGAGCACCCGCGCGACGACGGCAACGACCGACCGCTCATGATCGACCTCGTCCGGGCCGGTGAGGTCGTGGACCACCAGGACATCCACGAGGCGCGTAGCCGGCACGAGGCCTCGCGAGCCGAGCTCCCCCGGGCGGCGGCCCAGCTGTCGCGCGGCGAGCCCGTGATCCCCACCATCTACGAGGAGGACTGAGCCATGGCCATATCCGCACGCCGCGATGGCGGACGGGCCCTGATCATCGTCGACGTGCAGAACGACTTCTGCGAAGGTGGCTCCCTGGCCGTCCGGGGCGGCGCCGACGTGGGCCGCCGGATCGGCGACCACGTCAACGTCCACGTGGCCGACTACGACCACGTCGTCGCGACGGCTGACTGGCACATCGACCCGGGTGAGCACTTCTCGGCCACTCCCGACTTCGTCGACTCCTGGCCGGTCCACTGCGTGGCCGACAGCGACGGCGCCGACTTCCACCCCCACCTCGTCGGTGCCTTCGACAACATCGAGGCCGTCTTCCGCAAGGGCGAGCACGCCGCTGCCTACAGCGGATTCGAAGGCCGCTCTGCTGACGACGAAGGCGTGGCGCTCGCGACCTGGCTCACGGAGCGCGACATCTCCCGCGTCGACGTCGTCGGCATCGCCACCGACCACTGCGTCAGGGCAACCGCCATCGATGCCCGACGTCAAGGTTTCGAGACGACGGTGCTGCTCGACCTCACGGCCGGGGTGGCTCGCGCGACGACGGACGAGGCTCTCGCACAGCTCACGGAGGCGGGCGTGCGACTGCTGGGCGCGCCCACGGTCGAAGGCTGACGGCATACGCCAGCACCGTTGAGCGGCAAGGCCGCTCACATCTCGGTATCAACTCAAGGCCGACCCACGGGCCACGTGGCTCGGGTGACCGTTCCGCCGGCCACGGTCACGGTCATGACGACCGGACCGTCAGGCAGCGGGAAGAGCTCGTGCTCGCCCTCGAGGACCGCTGGGTAGACGAGCGCGTACGACACACCGGCCCCGGTCGGGCGAGCCACCACAGCCACGTGCGGGTACGCCCCGTGGGTGTGGTGGTCGCCATGACCGTGCTGGTG